>RKRO01000392.1 GCA_007571355.1 Candidatus Poribacteria bacterium
ATTCAATTTTTGTCAAATTAAAAAAACACCGAAATTCCGTAAATTACGGTATTACGCCAAAGAATCAGACAAAACGGACTTCATCTTTTCCAACCCGATACGCGCGACTTCTGTGGGGTCCTCCTCCCAATAGGTCGGATTGAACAGTTCCAACGAGATGACACCTTCGTACCCTGCGTCTTTTAGAATAGCGATCATCTGTCCGAGGTCAAGGATGCCGTCACCCGGGTACACTCTATCTGCATCCGATTGCTCCGCACGTGCGGGTTCGGCAGGTGCGTCGTTAAAGTGGAAGACTGCGATTTTTTCGCCGGGGATGCCTTTCATATCTTCTATCTCACCGCCGCCGCGATAGATATGAAACGGGTCAAGCACAATCGTGCTATCTGGGTGATCTGCGACCTCTATTACTTTCCATGCGTGTTTGACTTGATTGACACCGTCCACGAAACCAAGGAATTCCATAGCGGGTTTCACGCCGAATTCACGTCCGAGTTCAAGCAGTTCGCAGTAGTTTTCACCGCCTAATTGGAGGTCTGCTACCGCACGCGGTGGACTTGAGATGATGTAGGTGGAACCGACAGCGGCGGCTTGCGCCATCCGCCGTTTCGCCTCTTCAATCGCTTCCTGATGCTCGGTACCTGTGGTGTTGAGCCAACCGTGTAAGGCGATAACGGTAGGCACTGAAAGCCCGTGGTCGTCAAGTGCCTTTTTGACATCGGCGAGTGAACCGCCTTGTTCCTCGTAAGCCGTTAAATCGTCGTTCCATAATTCAATCGCTGAATAACCCGTTTCGGCAGCGATCCGAATTTTATCCATTAATCTAGCAGGACGGATTGTGCTTGTATTTAAGCCTAACTGAAATTGTGACATTTATCTCCCTTTATCTTTTTAACGTTGGCTACTTATCTATAGACATAGCACTCCTACGGAGTGCGGTCACTTAAATACACCATTTCTATAGACATATCACCCCTATAGGGTGAGGAAAATACTTGAAAAACATCGTGGAAACATCCAAAACTTGTTAGTGACAACTTGGGTTACTTCTCTAATAAATTTGTAATAAAGCGGACATCTACACGCGCAAGGTCAATAACCGTGTCCACGGGTTCTCCGCTGTATTCGCTATGAAAACTGATAGGGCCCGAAAAACCGATGGTTTGTAGTGTATTCACCGTCGTTTCCCAGTCAACGAAGCCTTTCCCCATTCGGACAACTTTACCGCCGCGCGCCCCGGGCGTACGTGCCAAATCTTTGAAAGCGATGAGCGCGAGATGCGATCTGACAATGTCCAGTGCCATGTTGATCGGTTCCCCGACAATCGACAAATGACCGGTATCGGCAAAGACACCGACGTGTTCGGGATCGAAACCTTTGACGAGATTCATCACGGCACATGAATTGAGTCCCATGGAGGTGCCCGAATGGTTATGGATACATGTGCGGGGTCCGTGTTGTTCGGAGAGTTTCGAGAATCCTTCTAACTGCTTGCGGATAGCATCGACTTGTGTCCAATAGCCGCCATCATCGGCGTGCCAGTGCCAGTATCCCAATTTGATATATTCGACACCTGCTTCACCTGCAGCAGCGTAGACGCGACGTGTCTCTTCCTGTGTCGGATCCAAAAAATCGCCGGGTGTTGTGACGAGCGGGATGGACAAGCCAGCATCGGCAAACTGTTTCGCAGCGGCGGGTAATGCCTCTGTCGCGTTTTCGGGGTTCACTGGGTAGCCCGGACGGACACATAAATCCGCACCACTCACACCGACAGAATTTAACGCGGCGATGATCTCTGGAATTTCTAAGCCTTCCAGATGCTTTGTAAACATTATAAATTTCATATCTTAATCTATGGGCTCCTGGGCTGCCCTCCATTGCATTATGTGCAGGTTTTCGGTTACGTTGAGAGCGTTGGGGATGCACAATCTTTTAAAGATTTAGTCCACGCTTCCCATAGGATTATGGCACATCGAAACATGTCTATTCCTTTACCAATCAACAACGGAACCGTCATCTGGGTGGTACGACATCGGATTTAGCCAATCGTGGTCGATTTTATCTTCAAGGGCATCCTCATCAAGTTCAATGCCGAGTCCTGGACCGATAGGGAGTTCAACGAAACCATCTTTAAAGACGAAGGGGTTCTTGAGATAGCCTTCACCGAGTGTCGTATGCTCTTGCATCACAAAGTTCGGAATAGCGGCATCTAATTGGATACACGCCGCTAAGGAGATGGGACCGAGCGGGTTGTGCGGTGCAATACCACCGTAGTAAGCCTCCGCCATACCTGCGATAATCCGGACTTCATGGATACCTCCGGCGTGGCAGAGGTCGGGTTGGAGGATGGACGCTGCCTGTTTCTCCAAAATTTCGCGGAACCCCCACTTTGTGAAAATCCGTTCACCTGTCGCAATCGGGAGGTGGGTGCTCCGCGCGATTTCCGCAAGGACATCCACATTTTGACACTGGATCGGCTCCTCAACGAACATCGGTTGGTAGGGTTCCAAGGCTTTAATCAGTACCTTTGCGGTCTGTGGACTGACTGCACCGTGAAAATCGATGGCTAAGTCAACTTTGGGACCTGCGGCTTCACGGAGTGCTGCGAAGTGATCCACGGCTCTATCGATGAAGGCTTTATTTTCTATGATACGTGCGGGTCTGCCCCCAGCGACACCCGTTTTGAAAGCGGTAAACCCCTTGTCGATCCACGCTTTGATTCCATCTGGGTCGCCGCCGCCTTTGTAGAGCCTGATGCGGTCGCGTGTGGGTCCTCCGAAGAGTTGATAGACAGGAACACCGAGCGATTTGCCAGCGAGGTCCCAGAGTGCCTGCTCTACGCCGCTGAGTGCGCTTGTCAGGATCGGACCCCCGCGATAGAATGCATGGCGATACATCGCTTGCCAGTGGTGGACAACCCGTCTCGGATCTTCACCGATGAGATAAGGGGCGAGTTCGTCAACGGCTTGCGCACACGTTTTCGCGCGTCCCTCTAAAATGGGTTCACCGAGTCCGACCAGCCCTTCGTCTGTATGAATTTTAAGAAAAAGCCAGCGCGGTTTCACCAGAAAAGTTTCTAATTTTGTTATCTTCATGAAGGTTCTCCAGAATAACACCGCTCGTAAGCAGCAGCCTGCAGATCGAAATAGATTTCCGTGGACTTTAGATGCTATGTTACCATTCACTCTGAATTTTGTCAACACAATTAAGCACAATAAATAATTTAGGACTTACGCAAAGTTGACGACAATAGAAGGATTTTCGATCTCTTGTCGTATGTAATCATCATATAAACTTTCTTTGAGGCGGTAAATCGTTTGAT
>RKRO01000518.1 GCA_007571355.1 Candidatus Poribacteria bacterium
CTTTTAGGAAATAACCCCTCCCCTTATCAGGGGAGAATCAGATGGGCATCGATTCGGTTTGATGTGTTTCCATAATTATGAGCCTTACGATAAGTATACTACAACATATAGGTGAATGTCAACATTTTTTAAAGAGAAAATATGAGTCGATAGGCTCGATTTTTTCAATCGCGATAAGGCGTATAGAAGGTCTATCACCGAAAAACAGCAGTCGAAAAAGGAAAAGATTGTAAGGGCGAGGTTAAAAACCCACCCGCGCAGAAAATACCCAATGCTTGCGATGTAGCACCGACTGCTGATGGCTGAGAGCCCTTACCTCTTCCGTTTCGGGTTCCAGAACGCGCAAATCACTGCTGTAATTGGAATCGCGAGGACTAAGCCGAGCGTGCCTGCGAGTAGACGTACGATCTCTGCTGAGACAACGCCAATACTCAGCATTTGCACCGGCGGCGATTTAAAGAAGTCCAAGTCCGGTGCTATGATCGTGACGACAAGCAACAACTCCACACCGAGATACGCAAAAACCAACGTATTCACCATCGTCCCGAGAATATCTGTTCCGACGTTAAGACCAGAGGCGATCAGCCGCCATGTCGGCATATTCGGGTTCGCTCTACGGATTTCCTCCATACTCGATGCCACTTCAATTGCACCATCAACGGCGACCCCTAACACCCCCATCAACATCCCTGCCAAGAGTATTTGCACGAAATCAAAGGGAGGCGTGCGTGTCGCCTCTATAATGTCCGCTGAAATTGCATTCTCTAATCCAGAGAAATGGAGATGCTGCTGCGCAAACAGGACAATCAGCCCCGCCACCAAAATGCCGCCCATTGTACCGAGCACGGCTGAAAACGTTTTGCGGCTCGGACCGATGACGAACACCAGCGACACAAATGCCACAGCCCCGGAAGTCAGTGTAACGATGAACACTGCATTCGCGCCTTCTGAAATCATCGGTAACATGAAGAAATAGATGACCGCAGCTGAGATGAGCATCGCACATGCTGTCCGGATACCTTCAATCCGCCCAACGAGGATAATCAACAGCAGCATCCCCCCTACCATCCAGATCAGAAAGCCGTCTCTGCCATAATCTTGGACAATGTTAACCAGGCTCACTTGCTCAGGGTCTCCACCGACACGACAGAGAATAACGTCACCTGGTTCCGCAGGGATACTCAACAACGGCATGTTGTGATTCACGATGTTGCGGAACACCAAGCGTCTACCTTTATACATCCCGCTCAGCATCTCTACTTCAAGGATATGATGCTCACTTTTTGATTCATAGACGCTGAGAACGGTTGTCTCGTCGTGTTCCATTTCACGAATACTGTATGTCTGCTCATATTTTTTATCCGAAAGAAGCCAACGGCTGTCCTTCCACGGTTTGATTGCGACACTGACCTCACCAGATAAAGGGATATTCTCGTTATTGAAGGCTTCACGCAGCGCAGCAGGGACGACGCTGTTGTTCAGATCGGTTATGGCACTGCTGTTGATGTTAAAGAGGAAGTTCGCATTCGATTCAAGCAGTCGGACAACTCGCCCCTTTGCATATTCCGATTTATTGACGAGGTTTCCATCCACATCCACCTGTTCCGAGATCGTCGCCGAGAGTTCATGCGTCCGGAAATAGACGAAGGCTGTACCGAGCAGGACAACAACCATTGCAATCGGCACGGCGATACGTGCCGCGCTGCGCGGCGGATCGGCACGGAACAACTCCTCTAACTCTTCCTCCGAAGGCAGGTCCTCATGGATTTCGGATTTGTCTACTTTCGCGTATTGTGTGAGAAACCCCGCGACGGATGCGGCAATCGGGACCGTCAACACCAATCCGATGGTGCCGACCACCGCCTGAATAATCGCCACAGCTGTTGCCTCATCGTTAACAAGTCGGAGAAATGGGTAGATGATACCGACTTCTGGAAAATCGATGCGTGGGAGTAGCATCGTCATCATGTGTGCGCCGAGGTAGGCAAAGATGAGCGTGTCTGCCATCGTTCCCATAATGTCGCGCCCGACATTCAACCCTGCACGAATCGCTTGCCGCACCGTGATGTTCGGGTTCACCTGTTTGACTTCATGGACACTTGAGGAGATGGACATACTGACATCCATCATCGCACCGACGGCGCCCAAGATGATACCAGCGGACAGAATACCGGTGAAATTCCAACCGTGTGAGGCGGGGGTCCGCCACAGCGCAATGCCGAGCTCAAGGAAACCGAACTCTTGCGCCAATCCTGTCAGTGCCATGACGTGTTGACTGATGATGGACAAAACGCCGACAGCCGCTAATCCGCCGAGTGTACCCAGTGCGCCGGAGATAACCTTGAAACTAAACCCGGTAATCAGAAGGAAGGTCGCTAAGGTGAGTAAGGCAGCGATGAGGAGGGCAACGGTGATCGGGTTATAACCGCTGATCGTCAGCGGGACTAGCAGATAAAGTACGGCAAGCGCAGTAACAAACAGCGTTAAAATCGAGCGGACACCTTTCATGCCAGCAACAAGTATCATCAGTACCCCTAATGTACCAGCGAGATACAGCAAGAACGGGGTACGGAAGTATTCACGCATCGATACGTTGTCAATTTTCGGACTTTTCGGGTCGCGAATCGGAATGTCAAGGAATAGCACATCCCCTTTGCGTAACACGCGGTCTCCGAAAGCGCGGCCCGTCCAGATGTTATTTACCTGAACCCTCTCGCCCCGAAACTGACCAGACAAGATCCGAAAGGACAATACTTGGTCGGCTTCATCACTCGTATCTATACTCGTAACACGGCCCAAGCAGACGAGTACCTGTAACGCACCGTCGTACGTCACTTCAGCGAACCGATACAGTTTTACATGCAACACCGCAACAGTCAATAAAATAAGCGCGATGCCAATGATTTTGATATTTCTTTCTCGCATATTTTGTTTTTAATTCAGGCCGAAAATGTGATGCGTCTATAAATATGACGTAAGAGAAGCTCACATTCAATTGAAGTGACAGGCACCACATTCTCAAGTTTTTGAAATTCGGTTGCATGCCACTGACTTTCTTGCCGGAGATGATGTTCCACCTGCACGCGGCTTTTCGAAATCAGGATGTATTCTTTCAGCGATGCAATCTGTTGATAACGTGTAAATTTCTCATGTCGGTCGTAGGCTGCTGTTGAAGGTGAAAGTACTTCTATCACGACAGTTGGGTTAAGAAGCGTATCAAAAACGTCATCCTCAAAGCGTGGTTCCTCACAGACGACTGTAACATCGAAATATAGTAAAATCTAAAAATAAATGCACATTTTTATGAAACCAACC
>RKRO01000464.1 GCA_007571355.1 Candidatus Poribacteria bacterium
GTGTTTCTCATGGACGAACCTATCTCTAACCTTGATGCCAAGCTGCGGACAGAAATGCGAGCCGAAATCCGTTGGCGGCAACGCGACCTCGGCACAACCACCTTCTATGTGACGCACGATCAAGTTGAAGCCATGTCAATGGCGGATCGGATTGCTATCCTTGAGGCAGGCAAAATTCAGCAACTTGGAACACCCGCTGACATTTACAATCACCCGGCGAACCTATTGGTCGCCGGCTTCGTCGGTAACCCAAGCATGAACTGCATCCCGTCTGACATCTCCACTGCTAACGGCGAACTTTGTTTGACTTTGGCAAGCGAGGTCGGTAGCGACAATTCGATAGCAATTCAGGATGAAAAAATTACGAAAATCCTAAATGACACCGATCCAGACCGAGATATCGTCTTCGGCGTGCACCCTGAAGATGTTATTGTGAGTCATCAATCCGTCTCGAACGCTTTTCAGGCGGAAGTCTACAGTATTGAACCGCTTGGCGCGGAAACAATAGTTGAAGTGACGCTCGGCGCGGATGAAACAGGTTCGCATACGATTCTTAAGGCGTGCACGGCACCCAACTTTGAAGCAGAAATTGGACAACATCTGTATATCGCATTCGTTGCTGATCGGATGCATTTTTTCGATAAAGCCACAGGTGAAGCTTTCTTGTAGAATGGATTTGTAATCCCGACTCCTTAACGATTATGGACTGGCGACGCAAACTCTTTAACCTCATCCCAAATTTCCTAAAACGTATTGGGTGTCAACTGTTGCGCCGCTTCGGGTATGATCCTGATGCATGGCTGGAAAACTTTCTCAGAGAACACAAAGGAGATTAATACGTGAAAGGTGGAGATATTCTCATTGAATGCTTGAAAGCACAAGGGGTCTCAGCAGTTTTTGGAATGCCGGGTACGCAGAACATCCAGATTTACGATGCCCTGCTGCGGCGGGGTAGCGGTATAATTGACCACTACCTCGTTCGGCATGAGTACGCTGCAACACAGATGGCGGACGGTTTCGCTCGCGCAACGGGTGAGGTCGGTGTCGCTATCACGGTGCCGGGACCGGGTGCCAGCAACGCATCAACCGGCATTTTAGAGGCGTTCACTGACTGCGCACCTGTCCTATTGATTACGGGACAGAGCGATTCCAGTCTCTATAGCAAGCATCCGAGTAAGATGTTCCACGGCTTAGATCAGATGCACTTTTTTGAGTCGATCACCAAATACTGCGCCATCGCCCACACTGTCGCCGAGATTCCTGTCGTTGTTGAAAACGCCTTTAAAGCAATGCGAAACGGGAGACCGGGACCCACGATGTTGGAATTCCCGATGGATGTTGTTACTGGTGACGGAGATGTCCGAATTCCCCCGCGTGTCGAACGCTCCGAATTATCGCCACCTGATAACGCAGATCTCAGCACCGCTGTTGAAACAATCCGTAACGCCAAGATGCCCTTAATCTTCGCCGGTTCTGCTGTCTTCCACTCGAATGCCCGGAACGAATTGCGTCTCCTCGCCGAGAAATTGAACGCCCCAGTCATTGTTACCCGCAATGCAAAAGGCGTTTTGTCAGAAGATCATCCCTTGGCACTCCAAATCTGCTACGGGTACCTCGGACGCGAGGCACTCCAACGAGCCGACTGTCTCATCGGTGTCGGACCCCGTTTCACCTCTATTGATAGTCGCAATTGGAGTTTGGAGCTGCCGCAGCCCTTCGTCCAGATTGATGAAGATCCGAACGAGATTGGGCTTGAGTATCCGTGTGATGTGGGGGTTGTCGGCGATCTGAAACTGACGCTGCAGGCACTCATTGAGGATGTTGCGCCCGGTGAAAACGGATGGAACGCAGTACTGACGGAACTCCGAGCCACATTTGACGCACAGCCACCGCTCCCTGTCATCCACGAATTACAAGATGTACTTCCGCGCGATACCATCTATGCGATTGATGTCCATGCCCTCGGCTACGCCTCCTTCGCTGAGTTTCCGATCTACGATCCGCGGACTTTCCTCTATCCGAATATTGGGGTGGCGTTGGGGCATGCTTATCCCGCTGCCATTGGTGCAAAGGTCGCCTATCCTGACCGCCCTGTTATCTGTTTTAGTGGCGATGGCGGGTTTCTGATGGGAGCCGTGGAGATGGCGACTGCCATGAAATACGGTATCAATGTCGTGGCGATTGTGGTGAATGACGGTGCTTTGTCAGCGATTAAAGGGTCTCAACAGAAAGGGTGTGAGGGACGCACAATTGATACCGACCTGTTGAATCCAGACTTTGTTGAATTTGCAAAGTCTTTCGGTGCGTATGCCAAACGGGTCGAGGATTTGGGTAATTTCAAAGACGCTTTACGGGACGCGCTTGCTGCTGAGCAACCTGCCCTCATTGAAGTAATGCTGCAGGAACAGCAGGACGACCTTATCAACGTCATCGGATGGTTACAGTCCGAACCCCTCCGAAAGACTGGATTTTAACATTCTCTCGAATATCACGATACCAAACGCCCACTTTTTTGATATGCCGTCACTTTTTGCAGGAGTAGAAGTTGCTCAACTCGCTGTGTTGGTTCCTCGTGTGCATGTTTAGGCGTAAAATTCATGACCAACGCCTCAAGCATCGGTTTTCTATTTTCCTCTTTCAACTCTGAGAACATTCCACGCCCTGAGATTATATCTCCAATTTTATTAAGACTTCCGGTGTTCGCGGTATTGCCACTACCACTTTTGTCACTCGCGATTTTCCATTTCTCTGCGACGAAAAATGCTCATCGGTAAATTTCTTAGGCATATTGACCTCCATTGGAAAAATAGGGTGAGTTTGGATAAGAACGGGTTAAAAATTTTTGCTGACGAACCTTGACCCCAAAGCCCATCAGCAAAATTAAGAGCTCCCCCAGACGGACTCGAACCGCCGACACGATGGTTAACAGCCATCTGCTCTACCGACTGAGCTATGGGGGAATGTTAATGTTAATTATAACCTATTCTATTTACGATTGCAAATTAAATCTCACTTTTTTACAAAGTTTACCAAAAGACGTACTTCTTCCGCAAACGAAACAGATTGCTGTTAATTATATGCTATCCTATCAGCAATTGCAAATTATTCTTTTAGCACCCACACACAACTTCAACTCCTGGAGTTCCGTGTTTGCCTTTTGTTTCATAGCCGTCGCGTTTCCACCAATCCAAACCGCCCATTAACTCCTTAACGCGGAATCCCAATTTCGCCATGTTCAAAGCACCTTTGGTAGAAGCATTGCAACCGATACCGTCACAATATGTTACATACACGTATGTCAAACATTAATGG
>RKRO01000215.1 GCA_007571355.1 Candidatus Poribacteria bacterium
ACACTCAAGGGAGAGGTAATATTCGCCGCACACTCGTCATCACTGATAGTAATGTTCCAATCTGTAAAGGGTGGTGTGAATTCATCGTTGAAGTACTGGGTATCGGTTGTCAACTCTTGATAAATGTCCCGCATCTCTGTGAGAAAGGGAATTAACTTTAGATTCGCGTTGTCGCCTTCGCCTGTACTGCTATGCGCTGCACGCCCGTGGGCTGTGACAGCAAAACGGACAGTTCCTTTGTGCCCATACACTACATGCAGTTCCGTTGGCTCGCCGACAACCCCATACTTTGGAAAGCCATGCTTCTTGAACATCTGAGACTTTTCGGCAACTGCAATTGCTCCGAGGTAGCCCACTTCTTCATCAGCCGTTATGACAACGTAGAGGGGTGCCGTCAACTTTGACGCTGCATAGCGCGATGCAACCTCAATCATACAAGCGACGCTGCCTTTCATATCACAACTACCTCTACCGTACATCTTTCCATCAGCAATCCGTGCTTCAAACGGATCCATGGACCAACCGATCACAGGCACAGTATCTATATGTCCGAGGAGTGCCAACCCGCGCGCACCATTTATCGGGCCCTTACGGCCGATGAGATTTACCTTCAGCACGCCTGCTGGATCTCGATATTCAACCCGTTCCACCTCACAATCAATGGCTTCCAAGGTTTCTGTCAGAAAATCCATAACTTCAACGTTGCTGATCGGGCTTACTGTATTATATCCGATGAGGGTTTTGGTTAATTTTTGTGCATCCATAATCAGGCATTTTACAAAAAGCGCGGAAGTTTGTCAATATTTTTTTAAGGCGATCAGCTGTCAGCAAAGTGGTTTCGGATTGCGATGCCCCACGGGCAGGACATCCACTTCACAATTGGTGTTCATAAGCGATGGCGGCGACTGCGACGATGGCGGCGGTTTCTGTGCGCAGGATGTTTTTACCGAGTGTTACGGGGATGCATCCTTCTTCAATTGCGGTGGTGGTTTCCGTATCAGAAAAACCGCCTTCTGGGCCGACAAAGAGGGCAATGGTCGTCGCTTCTGATACCTTTCGCAAGACTTTCTTGATATGCTGTGTATGTGATGCCTGATTGGGATCCGAATTGAGAAGTAGGCGGAGCGAGAAATGATCAAGTTGTGTGAGAGATTCTTGAAAACTCAGGGGGGCACATAACACAGGGAGCCACGCGCGTTTACACTGCTTGGTCGATGATAGGACAACTCGGCACCATCGTTCATATCGGTTTCGGCTCGGTTTGTGTAAGGCGTGTTCTGTATGTAAAGGCACGATCCGTGTGACACCGATTTCGGTTGTCTTTTGGAGAATCAATTCCATCTTATCGTGCTTCGGCAGTCCTTGGAAGAGTGTCATGGAAGGTGGTACGCTTGGGTGGAATTCATGGCTGAGAATCTGGGTTTCACTTGATGAGCGTTTTGTGCCTGTATCAAGCACTTCTGCAATATAGGCATTGCCTTGTCCATCGATAATTCGGACGTTCTCACCCGGTGTTATGCGGAGGACATTGCGGAGATGGTGATGCTCTGAATCGGTGATGATGGCGGTATCAACGTGGATCTGAGGCGGTGGAACGTAAAAGGTGTGCATCAGGCTGTACCCGCGCGGAGTTTTTCAATAACTGTCCTTGGGTGTTGGCTGCGGAAGATAGCGGTGCCAGCGACGAGAACTGTTACCCCTTGATGGATTGCAAGCGGTGCGATTTCGGTAGTTACACCCCCATCAACCGAGATGTCAAGAGGTCTTTCTAATGTTGGTGTTATTCGTTGTAATTCCGCTATTTTCGCGAGTGTCCGCCGTTGAAAGGATTGCCCCCCAAACCCGGGTTCAACGCTCATAGGTAAGACCAAATCAATGTCTGACAGATAGGGAATGACTGCCGATGTCGGCGTTTTCGGTGAAAATGCCAAACCGGGTTTAAGCCCGTGCGCTTTGATAGTTGAGATGACTTCGTTAGGGTCGTCAGCACTTTCGATATGAAATGTGATGAAATCTGCGCCAGCTGCAGCGAGTGCCTTGATATACCGGAGTGGGTGCGTTACCATAATGTGGACATCGAACGGGATCTGGGTGATTTGACGCACGGCGGCAACAAATGGTGGGCTGATACCAAAGTTTGGTACAAATTCACCGTCCATTACATCAAAATGTAGCAGATCCGCGCCGGCATCAACTATTCGTTTGACCTCTTCACCAAGGCGGCTAAAATCTGCAGCGAGCAATGAGGGGGCAATTTTAGGATTCGGAATTTGGCATCTCCTTCGGAACTGGGTTATTTATAAAGTTTTTCGAGTAACTTTTCGTCATTCTCGAAGACGATCACCTGTGTTTGTCCAAAGACATGTACACCTTTGCGTTCAAGGTCAATTACTGCGCCGGGCGCGTATAGTTGATCAATTACGGTGTGTTCACCAGAATCATCGATTATAATAATTTTGACATGGCGTGACAGGTTTCGATTTTCTGCTTCTGTGACCTGGTACTTGAAGGGGAGCAATCTACCGGCATTTTCAACGGATTCTTGTCCGCTGATTTCGAGAAGGATCAGGTCTCCGGTTTTTACGAGTACGCCGCCTGTTGGTTTGTGAGTGATAACCGCCCCTTCAGGGATTCTCGGATGTGAGCTATGTACGGTTTCAACATTAAGTCCGGCTGCTTCTAAAGCCGCGAGGACATCAGTAGCAAGTTGTCCTTGAAAATCTGGGAGTTGCATGGACTTGGGTGTGGGCCCTTCACTGACCAAGAGATTAACAGAGGCGCCACGTCGCTGCCCCCCACCTTCCGGGGGTGTTTGCGCGATAACGGTATCTTGTAGGTAGGTTTCGGAATGGACGCGTGCGACCTGATGCGGTTGAAAACCGGCAGCTCTGAGTGTTTCAAAAGCGGCATTTTGAGATTTTCCAATAACAGAGGGAACCGGAGCCAATTCCACACCTATGCTGACGGTGATTGTGACCGGTTGGTAGTATTTAATCCTAAAGTTCGGTTCTGGGTCTTGTGCGATGATTTCGCCTTTTGGTGCATCACTACTCGCCTCCCGAATGTCTTTCGCGGGGCGAAGCCCTTCCTTATCAAGGATACGGACAGCTTCATAATAGGTCTTACCGATAATGTTCGGGACAAGTACCTCCTCTGTCCGGACCCATCTCGGGATGACCACGAAAATGATTAGCACGCCGGCTATCCCCGCGAGAATTAAAAGGTAGAGTAAAACCTTGAAGACAGCAAATAGGGTATTATTAATACGATTCATAGGGGTGGTACCGTTAAAAGTTGTTCACCCGTTTGTACTTGGTATCCGTTAATAAAATCGCCTGCTTCCATGACCTTTTTGGTTGCCGGTTGAATCTTCAAGAGTTGCAGTGCGCCGTCAGGTGTTGCAACGAGTAGTTTCCGTTTTTCGATGATGTCGAGTGTCCCTGGCGGGGCATCGAGCGTCTGTGGGAGCGGTTGACATCTGATAATTTTCAACCGTAGATTGTCTCGAAAGCAGGTGGACGTGCCGGGCCAGATTGCGGTGCCTCTGACGAGATTGTGAATTGTTATTGCGGATTGATGCCAGTCAATGTTTCCGATCTCTTTTGTGAGGCGTGGCGCGTGCGTTGCCTCAGCGTTGTTCTGTGGTGTTGATGGTGGAGGTACGTCCTCCGACATTTCGGATAGGAGTTGGACGAGTTGTTTTGAGCCGAGTTGCGCCAATTGTTCTGTTAGTGTGAAGGCGGTATCCTCATCTCGTATCGGGATGCGTGCAGCAGAAATAATATTACCGGTATCCTCGCCGGCGTCGAGTAGCATGAGTGTCACGCCTGTTTCGGTTTCGCCGTTAATCAATGCCCACTGGATAGGTGCTGCGCCTCTGTATTTCGGTAGCAGAGACGGGTGTAGATTGATGGTTCCACAGGGCGGGATATCCAAAACAGTCTGTGGGAGAAGTTGTCCGAATGCAGCGACGATGGTCACATCGGGTGCAAGCCGTTCAAGGATGCGTACGAACGCCGGTTCTCTCACTTTTTCGGGTTGATAGATAGGCAGCTTATGTTCTGCAGCGACGGCTTTAACGGGCGGTGGTCTCAGCCGTTTTCCACGCCCACTTGGACGGTCGGGTTGCGTCAGAACGCCAATGATCTCAAAATTGTGAGTGATGAGTTCCTTGAGTGCTGGAACAGCGAACTCACTGGTTCCCATAAAAAGAATACGCATTTTTAACTATGGAATCTCGTCCATTGTTCTGCCCCTGTGCCCGCGAGGCTGCTTTTTAGAAAGGTTATCCATCTTGTCAAAATTTCAAGGCAGCTCAGAAGCGGATTTGCAGGAGAGGTATTGCTAAGCCCGTAGCGGGTTCATTTACCCAACTATTGAGTCTATTGTTTAGTGCGGCTTCTCGTGACATCATTTTATATCTTGCTATATATGGATCTACTTTCGACAGGCGTGCAAGGGTTTCTTCAGGCCCTTGCTCTTCAGCGGGCGGTGCTTTCGGCTCTGGCACGCGCGGCGCAGATCGGTCGACATTGCGCGTATGGAGCCAATCCCATATACCTATGAATAGCGACAACGAAACGGCACCGATTCCAATGATGCGATAGTCCTGTTGTGTCAATTCGGGTGCAAACAGATTTTCGCGATACATCTTTACGCCCCTGACGACGATATAACTGTGAATAGCAGTGAAGGGTAGCGAGCTTAGCGTAATAATCTCAAATCGCCGTAATGCGCTTTCACTATAGTCGGCAGGGTCTTCTTGTGCTGGCGGTTCTGCCTGCTGAAATTGTGCCTTTGCTGCGGGTAGTCCCCAAAAAACGGAGATTAAACTTATCAAAAGCAATCGGGTGCCAAATTTGTACACGGAGTTTCTCCATACATACAGAAGAGTGTTGGATGTCCACCGGACGTATACGATTCAGCGGATATGTACTGTGGACATGGATATGTCAGATTCTTTGGTCTTGGTTACGATTTTGGAACAGGTAGACAATAAGCATGCCTGCTCCGATACAGACAGAAATATCAGCAACGTTAAAAGTAGGCCAAAAGAGACCTTTACTGGCAATACCAAACTGCAGGAAGTCAACCACTTCACCTAAGTAGATTCGGTCAATGAAGTTGCCGACAGCACCCCCGAGTAGAAACCCTAAGGAGACTTGCATCCACCGGCTCTCTCTGAATCGGAGGTAATAGGAAAAAATAAAGATCAGTGCGACAATGGTGATGATAATGAGCAAAAATCGATGTCCAGCGAGTACACCGAAAGCGGCTCCGGTATTTCTGTCGTGTCGAAGATTGAAGAAGCCTGGGATAATTGGGATGACCTCAGTTACCTGCGTGATGTGATTTTGTACGAGCCATTTGGTTCCCCAATCAAGTATAAAAACGGGAAAAGCCACACAAATTAAGGGGATAACATTTTTCCATGTGTTTTTTTTAGGTGCTTGGTTCATATTCATGCTTGCGTGTCTCCCATTCCGCTTTTGCTTTGTTATTTTTCACATTGGAAGGCATCGAACTTTGTGCGACGAGAGGCGCGAGATCGTGCCAGCTGCTTTGAAAAATACTGTGGTTACCGGTTACACCCTCTATGGAAGTGAACTGATAGAAATGTTCTGCTAAAAACGGCGTTAAGGGTGCCAACCGTTGCAGGAGTGTGGTTGTTATCTGTGAAAGCGTCATCTGTGCTGCATGCAGCAATTTCTGTGGACGGGCCTCTAAGGTGTGGAGATAAAAGCGTAGGTCGTCTTGACAGAAATGCGTTAACATTTTCCATATTTCATGAAAATCCCCGGCTTGATATGCGTGCTGTATGTCGTGCAAAAGCTGCTCGGTAACGGTTATTGCCAGTGCATCGATTTGAAGTGTTTTATCTGTTGTGGTGTTTCCTATTTGTTCTGTTCCTGATGTCTCAATGTCCGTATGCATGGGTGCACTTGTGAGACCTGTTTCAATCTCGGTGGCATGCTGTTCCTTTTTGTGAATTTCGGAATGAGAATCAAGTAGAAGCGGATAGAGATAGCTGCTAATTTCATCAAACAGTGCATGCATCTGCTGATATTGTGTGAGATAGTTTGTCGCAAGTTCTTCAAGCTGTTTGCGACTCATCTGTTTTGTATTCCTGTTAGGTGCTATAGCGACGAGGCGAGCCACGTCAGCTGGATATTTGTTGAGGAACGCGTCTTCGATTCGGATGTCACTATTAATTTTCGGCAGTGCTTTAAGTTTTAGTTGTTTAAAGGGTTGACTTTCTTTAATGGGGCGGCTTCTGCTGAGTGCTGCGGAGATGACACTGATCTCAGCGAGCCATTTTGTCCCTTCGGAATTGTCAACGCTCGTTTGTGGAACAAACATGACGCTGGTGTTTCCACCCAGTGGTTTCTTGAAATCGGAGTTGTCAATGATTTGAAGCAGATTGGCGAAATGGCTGTCAATAAGTGTTGCCTCTTTGCGGAAGTCAGATGAATTACAGTTTGAACACCGCGTATCTGCAGGTAAAAGTTCTTCAATACTTAGCCCGAACCAGAATTCAAAGCTGCGCTGGATGGAATTACGGATGGCAGTGAGTGTGTTTTTATCGGTGAGCGGTTCATCACACTGGTCGCAGAGTAGGATTGGGAGTGGCATTCCCCACTGACGTTGCGTTGAGACCTGGAGGTCTCTGAAATTATGTACGATTTTCCGGACATCACTGATATGTTTATGTTCGGTCTCACCGTAATTATCCCAATATTCTTGTGCCTTAAGAGATGCAGCGGTGTCTTGGTTTTTTGAGATAGAGAACACCCATTTAGAACAGGGACGCAAAACGGTGAATTCTTTGCAGCGGGGACAATGGGATTCATGTACTTCATCGTTGTGCGTTTTTAGGAGATATCCGTACTTTTCGAGTTGAGGGACAATAAGTTTTTCAGCATCGAAGAGATGTAACCCGCACAAGGGTCCGGCTTCTTCGGTGAATCTTCCTGTTTCATCGAAGATAGGTGTCGCATTTATATCTAACGTTTGCGCGATATCATAACTGGGTTGATGATGTGCTGGATTTAGGGGGATGACACCGGATTTTAGGGGGAGCGTCAATTCGTCAGTGGTTTTTGCGGCAATGTTTTCAGGGATGAGCGTAATGTTTAATTCTTTTGATGGAAAGATCGGATGACCGACGACATATTGTGTGAGTTCAGTCGCTGGAATTTCTTTGATGAGTTCGGGTTGTGTGCCTTTCTTCGTCAACTGTTTACAATAGTATTCAAACTGTGGTGCTGCAAAAAGGAGGTATTCCCCGTCGTTTTGGGTGAGCAGATAGGTTGTATCTTTTGTAATTCCGAGTTCAACGGTGCCAGCGATCTCCCAGAGATGCTGTATCCAGACGCAAAAGGAGACATCAACCCCAAATTCTTCCAAACCTAAGCTAAATGGGAATTTGACATAGCCGCTTAATGCGTGTGCTGGCATCTGTAAGAGATTCGTTTCATTCAGCGGTGCTGCGCACTTCGGGCACCAGGGACTCAGTTGTGGCAGATCGTGAAGGTAATCAGAATCGCGAAGCCTGCTTATAAGTGCGATGAGTCTTGCCTCTTGGCGCGATTCAAGGGTTTTCTGTGAAGCATTCCAATCGGCAAAGATACCGAGTTGATAGAGTTTCTGTTTCTGAATTCCTAATTCTTGCTTATGGCGTGCGCGACATCTTTTCCGGAGGACAGACAGTTTGATCGGCGATTTCGATTTTGAGTCTGCAATAACACCTTCTTCAATCCAGAAAGGGTAGGTTTCCCATGCGGGTACGTATATGACCTGATGCCCTTGCATTAGAGACGCTTTGAGGAAAATGTCTTGGCAGATTTTTCTACAGAGTGTGTCATGTGTGAGTGCGTCAACAGAGGTGGGAATTTCGCGAAGGACGTAGGTTTCCGCTGGAGAGGCGTGGTGCTGCGACTCTTCGTTCGATGGGGTACTATCTGCGGCATTCGTTTTTTTAATTGCAAGCGGAAAAACGTCAGCGTTTTCCCAAACTTCCAGAACGGCGTTTTCGGGTGTCCGATCCATGAGTTGGATATTTTCTTCGGTTTTCTTGGTTTTACCGCGTTTACGCGTCGTACTTTTTGCGGAGGAATCTTGTTTTTTCATATTTTTACGGTTGCTTGCTTGTGAACCGCCTGTTCGTTAGAGGTGTCTATGTTTTCTGTGCGGGTCGCCTCTGCGTTTTTTCGGTGTATCCCTTCATTTATTTACGACCTAAGCATCCGAGCGAGAATCTGTAACAGAATAATCGCAATAAAAGGTGAAATGTCGATACCGAAGTTGCGAGATACTGGTGCAAGTGCGTTACGAATCGGGCTTAGCACAGGATCGACGATGCGGCTTGTGAACCAGTAGACTTGCTTGATGCCCGAATTTTTCGTGCCGAAAACGAACCAAGAAAGCAGGGCGTTTGCAAGTACCACGAATGCATAAATGTCAAGCAGTTGAGCGATGAACCCAGTAAGGTTATGTATAGGCATAGTTTCTGTTGTTACTCGACCGAATTATGTGTTGCCGAGTTCTTTTGATCGTTTTGTTGCAGCGATAACGGCTTCAGTGAGCGTTGTTCGCAAACCGCCGCGTTCTAAAGCGTGAAGTCCGGCGGCAGTTGTGCCGCCCGGTGTTGTAACACGATTTTTGAGAACCGCTGGATGTTCTTGGGTTTCTGCTAACATCTTCGCTGCGCCTAAGACTGTATGGATTGCGAGTTGCTGTGCGTCTGTCCGTGGTAACCCGACATGGACACCGCCATCCGCGAGTGCTTCAATGATGAGGGCGACATAGGCGGGGCCGCTGCCACTTAATCCGGTGACAGCATCAAGATGACGCTCATCCATGACTAAAGCGGTGCCACAAGCGTTGAAAATCTGCTGTGTGATTTTAAGATGTTCCGTATTTGCTTGCGGACCTGCTGTTAGTACCGATATTGCGGCACCGACCGATGCGGCAATGTTTGGCATCACTCGAACAATCGGTGGTGTTGTGTCAAAATAAGACGCGAGTGTTGTTGTTGTGACACCGGCTGCGATGCTGATGAGCCATTGGGAGCCCGATAAACATTGCGCGACTTGTGGCAGAATGCTTGGGACAGCTGGTGGTGGCACTGCACAGAAGATAACATCTGTTTTTTCCACTAAACTTGCGATGTTGCCTGCGTCGTTGGTGCCTTTTTCAGTGCAGAGTTGCTCGACGAGGCCGCTGTCTAAGTCAGTGACCCAGATCTGTCGCGCGGGGAATACCACGTCAGTGATACTCCGCACAACAATGCCCCCCATTTTTCCAACCCCTATGACACCTAATCGAAGGTTTTTAATTATTCCTTGCGGTTCGCTCAGGTAAGTGCACTCTTGAAGCACTTCTCCATAGAACTGAAGAAACACCCAAGCAAAAACCCCTCCATTTTGCGGCGTACCCGCCCATAAGCGATCTGCTTCATTTCGGGCTACGGTTTCGTTGGTATTTTACTAACGGCTATTCCACTGAAGACTCGAAGATCGCTCTACCGATCCGAACGAGATTCGCTCCCTCTTCTATGGCAACTTCAAAATCGTTTGTCATTCCCATAGAGAGGTAACGCATGGCAACGCCTGGGAATTGTTCAGTTTCTATCTTTTCAGAGAGGGATCTCAATAAAGCGAAAGCGGGACGGTTTGCCTCTGGTGAAGGACTGAACTGCCCCATTGTCATCAAACCTACGATATTCACAGTCGGATATGCTTGTGCGTCAGTTACGAATGTAAGCACATCATCGGTATCTAAGCCGTATTTACTTGTTTCACCGGTTGTGTTCACTTGAATAAGTACATCTACCGGTTGTGCGCGTTCTTCGGCACGGCGTGCAATCTCTGCTAAAAGCCGTAAACTATCAACCGAATGAATCAGCGAAAACATCTCAAGCACTGCTTTAACCTTATTCCGTTGTAGGTGTCCAATAAGATGCCAGTTGCATGTTTTGGGATCAAATATGGTATCTGTGGCGTACTTCTGCTGTGCTTCTTGGACTCGGTTTTCGCCGATGTTTTTGACACCCGCGTCAAGAATTGTCTGTATTTCTGATATTGAACGTCCTTTTGTAACAGCGACGAGTTCTATTGAATCCGGTGTACGGTTGCTTCGTTCCGCGGCGCGGGCGATACGTTCGTTGACGGTGTAAAGATTATTGACAATCGGATTCAATTGTCCACCTCTCTCCTTGTCCTATAGATGCCTCTCTTTTTTGGACTCCAACATTAGTACGATTATGAGGGTTGGTCAGGTGCAAGATTCTCTGTTGATTGCATATCCGCGGCATTCAGAGGTTGGTTGATATGAAAGAGTATGCCGATGATTGCGACTAATGCGGCGATACTAATAATCCCGATGCCGACTGTTATCGTATACGTTGCTTCCATATAGACTTGTGTAACTTGGACCGCAGTGTTGCTTTCTTCCAGAGTTCTCTGATACCTGTTCGGGTGGACACCTCCGAGTATGATAAAGATAAACCCAACGAAACCGATAGTAATTGACAGCGTTGCAAATAGCGTGCGCATTTACGATTCCTTTGGCACCTACCCAATTGTCGCCTAATAATTTATTGGATCTAACGAGCTGGAACATACATGGAAAATAACGTCACAAATTGCAGTAAAGTTACGGCTGCGGATGGTGCTGCAACTTCAATCACTCAATTCGTTATGTTTGTATATTTAATGATACCATATCTTTCTGGGGAATGCAAATTTTTCGGTTGTCAGGTGATTGGTAATTGGCTATCGTTCATCAGTTGCTGATCGGCAATGTTTTGTGCCTGTGACGCGAAGAGGTAGGCATCGTTAGCGGTGAACTGCCCTTCTGGGAGTCTGTCTACGCCTTGGACGCGTATCCAAAAGGCAAGGAGTACAATCGCACATAGAAGAGTTTTTTGATAAAAGTTCGTTTTTTTTATTCCCTTGCGGTTCGGTTAGCGGATATGATTCATAACGGTCCCTTCTGTATATAAAAAATCGTTGTCTGTTGGTTTGCTGGCTATGCTTCTGTTCGGAGGGCATCAATAGGTGACAGCCGGGATGCCCGGACAGCGGGATAGACTCCGAAAATAACACCCATGCAGATGGAAAAGAGCACAGAAATCACCATCCATTGTAGGGACAAGACCACGGGCCACGTCTCCACAATCGGTAGGATACGGAC
>RKRO01000449.1 GCA_007571355.1 Candidatus Poribacteria bacterium
CTTGGGGGAACTGTGTCGACCCCGACCATGAACTTCTCAAAAGGGTGTGGATCAAACTCCTCTCACAAGGCATAGATGTCCGGGGCGGTGTTTTTAAGCAGGACTACGGCAAGATTTATCCGAGCATCCCCGGCATCCGTTATGTCAAATGGGATTATAAAGACGGCGGGCTCCGGTATATCGCAGGACACACGGGGTATCCCGGTGATGGTGCCCGGCTCCGGGCTATCAGTAAAGCGAAATTCGAACGCGGTGAGGATGATAGTCTCACTGAGGCGGATGTCCCCGCCGATATCCAACTCATCTCTTACGAAGAAGGGGGCATTGACCCCTATGAATTCTTAGGGCTCACACGCCCCTAATAGAAAAGGAGACAGACCATGTTTTTTTCCAGAGTTTTGATAGCCCTGTTTCTCGGGGGCACACTGCTCCTCAGCACCACGCCGCTACACGCGGACTACAAGAAAGGCAGCTTCTCAGAGGACTGGATCGGGAAACGGAGCGTGGACTCCGAAAACGAGGAGAATGGCACAGAACCCACACCCGGCAACACCAACTTATACGCCTACGCACGCATCCTCGTCGATCACGATAATTGGCTCGAAGGACAAACCAAGGGGACAGAATTCAAGGCGAAGGGTAGAATCAAAGGGGTTGCCCCGAACAATAATTATAACGGCTTTTGGTCTATGGATCTGGATGCCTATAACCATCACGACTATTACCCTTCAGCGGGCGGTCCGGAAAAATGGGAGGGTTCGGTGGATGAAGAGAAGGAGAGATAAAATAGACGTCCACCCCGAGGCGGTCGCGATTGAAAGCAAACAGATCACGCTCTCCACAAACGGAAAACAGCGGACGCTCCGCCTGTCTATCCGTTTTTGACACCTTGTCAGAACCTGTCGAAACATTGCAAAGATGGACAAAACGGAATCTTGGTCACCTATTTCACTTTCTTACATCGAAATCCCCAATAACCCGCGCGTCAACTGAAAATCCGTATTCCCTTTACCGTGTAGTTTCGGTGTATACCGCCGCGACGCGACTTCCACAATCAACGCCAACAGGTCCTCAACATCAGTCGTTGACAAATCCAAATCCGCGCCGTAAGTGGTTTGTGTCGTGGCATCTGTAGAGACCTGAATCAACGGTACCATCACGTGCGATTGTAAGGGAGCACCGACGATGTGCGCGAGCGCCACATCCACACCCGTCGCGCCTAATCCAGTTAACGTCTCTGTCGGTTGATCCGTCGGTGTTTCCATGACATGAAAACCTGCTTTTTCAACCTTCTGTCCGTATGCCAAAGTTGTGGGTACATTGTTGTGGGAGGGGCTTGTAACCCCGAACGTGCTGTAACACAAAAATGTCGCGTTTACTGGGGCAACAACTGTGCCACCCGCAGCGACAATTGTCTGCGTCAATTGCATCAGCGATTGAGCAACTTCTTCAGTTGCCTCACCCGTTGATGTCAGGGCAATACAGAGATGTTCTAACCCTGCATCGACAACTGGAACGGAGGGTTTATCCGCAAGCGTTTCCAAGAACCAGTCTTGCACCTTCTCAATAACAGCATCAATCCCGCCATCCAACTGCACACTTGCCCAACCGTAGCGTTCTGGCGGTATACCGAGGTTCTGAATCTCGTGTCGGACGTGGTCATTGTGCGTTTTCTCACAGCCGTGTTCGAGAAGCAGACCGAGCGCGACCGTCGGATGCGTGAGGTGCCCAATCATCGTGCGGGTATAAATCTCCTCAGAACGTCCGCTGGAGACACCGCATCCCTCCGTATGCGGGAGTGCCACAAACCGTGAGATACCTTGCTTCTCGCCGATTTTTTGTTCATTGCAACGGTGCGCAATCATCTGTGCAATCTGCCCGGAACAGAGGCTCGTCGGCAAAATTAACCCGACCTGATCCGTACGGTGCCCTGCTTCCGTTTGAAGCGCACGAAATTGCAATTTTTTGGTGTTTGCATCTGCTGGGGTTTCAATCGGAAGTGGTTCGCCAGACTGCAATTCGGATGCTATCAACAAAGGGTCTAAATCCACGGGTCCCGTCTGTTTCCAATCGCGCCACAACGAAACTTGCGAGTGTCCGGCTCTCTCACCGACGGATCGTTCACCCGATGCAACATCTACCGTCCGGTCCAACATAGATTCGCCGAGTTCTTCCATCGGTGTGCCGTCAAGATACGCACCGGCGTTCACGTCCATATCCTTGGTAAGCATCTCATACCGTCCGGTAGTGGTGACGATCTTAATCGTCGGCACGAACGGGAAATTTGTGATCGATCCGTTGCCTGTCACGAAGAAAATCATGTTGGAGCCGGATGCCACCTGTCCTGCGATGCTCTCTAAATCGTTGCCGGGACTGTCCATAAAGTAGTAACCCGGCTTTTCCATAAGTTCACTGTAATTGATAACGTAATCGAGGCAAACATCCGGATGCCGTTTCATCGCCGCACCGATCGATTTAATGGCAATGTTGTAAAGTCCCCGGAAGTTATTACCACCCGACGGATTGCCTTCTGCCGAGTGTCCATGCCATGCGACGCGTTCTTTGAACCGTTGAATCGTGTAGAGGAAGGTGCGTGCGGTACTCAGGTCGCGGACATTCTGGAGCACATAAGCCTCTGAACCGATCAGTTCGTCGGTCTCTGCGAGGTTAGCGCACCCGCCGTAACGGATAACCTCTTTCGCGACGTAAGCAGCGAGCGGATTACCAGACACACCAGAGAACGCGTCGGAACCGCCGCACTGTAAAGCGATCTTCAGATATTCCAGAGACTGTTCAGTGCGCGGTACACTGTTCACGGTATCCAGCCAACCGTTAATAATCTTCGCACCATCTGCCAAATCCGCGTCGAAACTCCCTTGTAGCCGATAGAAACGGTGGACGACATCATCTAAGGGATAACCTTCGCGTTGCATGTATGACTGGAGCATTTCGTTTGTAACTGCCTCGGTGCCGTAGTCAACGAGCAACATTGCGCCGATATTCGGATGGACGGTGAAACCAGCAAGCGTTCGGAGTAGCATGTCAATGTTATTCGGTGTTTTGCCTTCACCACCCTCTGTGTGCGTTACAGCAACAATGCCGTCCACATTCGGAAATGTATCGGGGTTAGAAACCCCTCCTACGGAACAGGTCTCAGCGAGCTGTCTTGCGAAGCTGGAGGTACGAGCGGTCGTCCCCATAACAACGATATAGTTTCTTGTGCCGACCCCACGTCCCCCCGAACGGTGATAACCGCGGAAGCAACGCTCGTCCGCATAG
>RKRO01000498.1 GCA_007571355.1 Candidatus Poribacteria bacterium
AGACATCGGACAGTTTTCATACAATTCAGATGGCAAGACCATACAAATACTGTTCTGAATCAGGTTTCGGAGCTCCTCGCCTTGCTTGAAACCGAGAAGATGGATATGGTCACACTTATTTTCCTCAAGGATACGTTGAATTTCGGGCATCGATTCACCATCCCCGACGATATAGAGTGGGACGTGCTTAAGGGGTAGTGCTGCTTCTATTAACGTAAATATACCTTTACCCGGATACAACCGCCCGAAGTAGAGCAGGTAGTTCCCCACCTCGAAATTCGGTGTAATATTAGAGGCATCAACAAAGTTATGGACTGTGGATATTTTATGTTCAGGGATCCCGTACTGTATCATCTTTTTGCGGTTGAAGTGACATACCGAAATGAAATGGTCAAATTTGCTGTGTGAACCGAGCATCCGAGAAACATAAGATTCGGTAACGTTGAGTGCGGTGCGTGCCAATGATCCTCTATTACATCGTTTTGAGAGGGCTCGCCAAAAGTGTTTACCCGCACACGCCTCACAAATTTCATTGTTTGAGATATGGCTGTGAACTGGACATGTCAACTTAAAATCGTGTAATGTCTGAATGAGAGGGATCCCCGCATCTTTGAGCACCGCCAGAATTGAGGCAGTGAGTTTACCGTAATAAATGTGGAAATGTGCAAGGTCAATTTCTGCGTCATTTAGTAATCGGCGAATTGATTTAACAGCATCACGTGAATATAAAAAATTAAAGAGGTCGCCTATTCCTGGTTGCTCAAAATCCGCACCGCGTGGGAAATAGTGCCCCCATTCAGACGGTCCATTTTTAGAATTTGCAGCCGTAAAGGGAATGACTTGGTGTCCATGTTCTCTTAACAACTCAGCAAGCGTAAAAAAGTATCGGTCAGAACCGCCACGGACATAATAGTTTTGTGAGACTTTCAGAATAGTATGCATTTTCGATTTGGAGTTGGTATACTCACATTGAATGTAGCGCTAGCCTTAAATTTTTCGCCCCGCGTTTAGGGTGCCGCAAACTGTGAAAACACATCCTGTACCGTTTTAAAACCAGGGATCATATACTCCGGACGCGCTTGCAGTTCGAGAGGTGGATGATTCTCACCCAAAATTGCAGCAGCTGTCGTCTGGGTATAGAATCCACCCGCTGTTAACTTTGCCAATTCTTTCACCTCAATAGCTTGCCCCGTACCAACATCATAAGTGCCTATAATATTGCCATCTTCGACATGGTGCACCGCGCGAATTACATCTTCCACGTGGATATAGTCTCGACGAAACGGGTAGAATACATAACGAAGCGTCCGCCTTATAAGTTTTTCAGGCACCGAATGATTTTCAGGTGGGCGATTGTCCTCAGCACCGTATACATTGTAGAGTCTTAAAATACAATAGTTTACGTTGTTTGCGCGAATGTAGTCTTCAGCCACTCGCTTTGACCATCCATACAACGATTCTGGAGAGATTGCTGTGCAAGAGGAGATAAAAATCAGAAACGCATTTTCTCGGCGCGCCATATCCGCAATCTGTCTTGTTGCATCGTAGTTCCATTTAAAAATATCGGGATCTTGATAAAGCGAGTTAGCGATTGCACCGCAATGAATAATTGTCGTTGGTTGTTGTGTTGAATTACGTATTTGGGAGAATAATTCTTCCCAACGTTGGAAACATCTACTTTCATCAATAGTTTTTGCAGAAGGGTATGCTTGGTGTAAGTGTCCACCGATGTAACCTTTGTTGCCTGTTAGGAAAACCATCTAAACCACCTCCCTACCAAATAGATATAAGTTTCGCAAAAAAAACGGGGCGGATGCGAAAAATCTGCGAAAACTGTTGGGAAAACCCGCATTCAATTATTCTAACACACCTTACGTCAGTTGTCAAACGGTTAGCACTTCATCCGTTCGGAACTCTCTATTACGCGCCGATGTGTTCTTTTTGATCCTATTTTTGGAGTAAAGTTCTCACCCTTTTGTTAATACGTTGCGGTATTGTTGTGAGTTGTGCTCGAAAAAGCATGAGTCCAGCGTCATCGGCGATCGGAACGGTCTTCAGGCGATAAGGTACAGTCTCGAGCGTATTCCACCCTATATCCGTTGTGCGTGCTGATCGGAAACCGGCTGCTTTTACGATCTCAATTTCGCGTTCCGTATAATCGCCGTTCGGGTAACTGAAATGGGAACATTCAATTCCCAAAAGTGTTTCCAAATCCGTTTTGCTTTTGGTAATCTCTTGCTTACATTCGGTTTTTGTACAATAAGGCAAAATGGGATGAAACTGCGTATGCGGTTGAAAATCAACGTCCTGTGTCATTTCTTTCATTTCGGCTATATTCAGTGCCTGTCTATCTGGATAAATCTTTTTTGGTTCAAAGTCAGTTGTCTGCTTCAAGTGTCCTAAACGCTCTGCATTTGGGAGTCTTTTGAGTCTTTCTCTTTCCGCTTTGGATTGCCCTGCTATTTTGAACCAAAAATGCCGATATGTATTGATAATCTGTGTACACACAAAGAGCGTCGGACGCATACGATGCTGTTTAAAGAGAGGTAAAAGTGCGATGTTGCCGACATGGCCGTCGTCAATCGTGATTACAACGCTTTTCCGTGGAATCCTTGAAAAATCTTTCTGATAGATAGCAGAGACCAAGGTTTCAAGTGAAATCACCGTCCAATGGCGCGAGAGATAATCAAGGTGTTTCGCGAAAACCGTAGGCTTCGGATCGTGATACATGAGGATGGCGACCCGATT
Source organism: Candidatus Poribacteria bacterium (assembly GCA_007571355.1). Classification (GTDB taxonomy): domain Bacteria; phylum Poribacteria; class WGA-4E; order WGA-4E; family WGA-3G; genus WGA-3G. Next base: position 2,749 of record RKRO01000498.1, read on the forward strand.
CCGACAGAGGAACTCTCGGGTGAGAATGTGTATGCCCGATAAACAGATAAGGGTTGCCACTATATTTTTTAAGATTTTTATTTTCCTCGTGGTTCGGTAAGGTCGGCTGGTCAAAAATGTGCCTTTCCATAGAACTGAAGAAATCCGTAGAAACACCGGATGTAGTCTGGGTATGACGAAACCCATTCCTTGTATTACATTGCCAAATTCCACTATTTTATTACGGGCTTGCGGCTTTTTTTGTGAACAGCACACGACGTGTGCCTAATGCTTTAATTCAGTGAGGAGTGTCGGATATGGAAAACCTGCATCAGCAATCTGGGCATCCGCAAATGGTTCATAAAGGACTGTGCCTATCTGCTTAGAGATCAACCCCGGATCCCCACCATCTATTATGGTATCCATTATCTCAATAATATTTGTATGCCCCCACCAATTGTTCGGTATACTAAGGTCAAACTTTACATTCAAACGGAGCGCGAAGACGTTTGCATTCAGGTTATTATGTTGAATGATAGATTGCACATTTTCACAGAAAATACCTGTCTCATTTTTTGTGATACTGTTCTTCTCAATGCGCGGAAGTGTCTGCCGTCCGATAGTGCTAATTCCGATGTTGTTGTCAAGAATATCGTTATGATGGATGTGTGCGTCACTTCCATCTAAAGCGATAGCCGTTCCGTTGAGGCGGAGTGTGCATTCTGCGACAGTTGGTGAGGTGGTTTTGATGTCCAGCGCAATTGTCGCATACTTTATAACAGCCCCTCTGATAAAACTCTCCAAATCGTGTGTGTGGTCAAAGAAGATACCTTTCCAATCACCTGGCGTAGGTACGACATTGTGAGAGGTGAGATGTACGAGTTGGGCTACCTGCTTTTGTGCTAAAGGTGTTCCGATCTTTAGGATACCTCGGACGGTGATACGTGCATCTCGTCCAAATTTAACGGTGGTCCCCGGTGGAATGTTGAGAGTTATGTCCTGTGGAATCTCCAAGGTACTATTTACAATGTACGTCTTCTCAGGTTCCCACGTTTCATTTTCAGTCAGTCGATAGTTTTCAAGGACGATTTCGGAGTCATCTTCGGATGGGAGATGATTGATGGTATCTGGCGTTGTACAACTTGTGCCTATCGCTAAGCTAAGGCAAAAAAATAAGAGGCAATATATGAATCGAATTTTCATCGTTGGTATGTATTTTTCCAATCAATTTCCTATTTATAGCGTTTGGTGCGATTTACGGGCATTTGCATTAAAAAAATCAGAGTCTTGGATCTACTGCTTCACTTTCGAGTGCCAGAATTCCGAAAATACACTCATGGACATGGGACAACGGTTCACGGTGAATGAAACGCTCCAGTGCTTCAACACCCAAGGCAAATTCTCGAAGGGCAATGGAACGTTTGTGAGAGAGTCCGCGGGAACGGAGGCGTTCTAAGTTTTGCGGCAAGGTGTATTCGGGTCCATAGATGATTCGCAGGTACTCACGCCCTCGGCACTTCACTGCAGGTTGTACCAACCCTCGCTTGCCCTGAACGATAAAATCGAGAGGTTTAATGACCATGCCTTCACCTCCACGTGCCGTGAGTTCCTCCCATTGATGGATCGCCTCAGTTTGACTTGTGTCATCCGTCACATCAACTGTCCTGTAGTGGGTAGCGAACAACAGATTGTCTTTAGAATTTTGACAGAGTTTGGTAAGCGTTTCCATGTGCCACAGATGGTTTTTGTCAAAGTACACTGCATCCTCCGTTGCGAGTAGATGGAACGGTGCCAACTTCAGGTCTGCAACAGATTGAACGTGCCAACAGTATTGCTGATAAGCCTTGATATACTCGGTCACTGCGACTGCGCGTTGACGATAGTCCTCCAAGATAGCATTCACATCAATACCTTGTTCAGCAGCAGTTTCCAAGGCGGCAATGGCCTCTCCCAAAGCGACACGCGCCGACGTACCTACTGGGGCGTATTGCTGCCGTAACAATTCCTGAGCTTTAACCGACCACGGCATCAGTTCGCAGTCGAGACACATCCAATCTGTATTGAACGTTTCCCAATAATTGGCTTTGTCAATTGCTGCTTTCACTTGTGCCAAGAGTTCGGTTTCAATTGCGGTATCCTCAAAGAAGCGTCTACCGGTCCGGGTGTAACAGATGCCAAGCGTGTCGTCTGCGATGCCAAATCGCTTTTTTGCGGTTTCTGGGTCTCGGCAAATAATAACAATCGCACGGGACCCCATGTGTTTTTCTTCCCAAATGAGTCTGGATACACCTTGTTGGCGATAATAAGTGAATGCCTCGGTTGGATGTTCGAGCATCCCTGTTCTGTTTGTCGTTTCGGTTGGAGACATTGTCGGTGGAAGGTATATAAGCCATTTTGGGTTTACAGCAAAGCGGCTCATCACTTCCAATGCGTTTATTGTATTCTCTTCACGGATTGTCACATTGTGATGTAGTCGCGTGCTGATAGCGCGTCTTCCGAGTACATCGTCAATGTTTAGGATATCGTCATACGTTTCTGTTTTGGCAGAAGATCGGTCATTGGCTTTATCAAGGAGCGGCTTGACAGGTTGATAATACGTCTGGTGCGCGGGGACAGATACGAGCTCTCTTTCAGGATATCGTAGTGCTGTGAGTTTGCCGCCGAAAACACACCCGGTATCAATATTGAGTGTACGGTTTACCCATTGCGGCTCGATGACTGGCGTGTGCCCATAAACGACCGTTGCGGCACCGCGATACTCGTCAGTCCAATTGACCCGAATCGGTAACCCGAATTCATCGGTTTCTCCTGTGGTTTCGCCGTAGAGTGCGAATTCACGGACACGTCCGGATGCTCTCCCTTGTAATTCTGCCTTCATTCCAGCATGCGCGACAACGAGTTTGCCATGATCAAGGACGTAGTGGCTTACCAAACTATCAAGGAATTCTGCGACTTGCGTCTTGAACTCGGTTGATTCGGTCTCCAATTGCGCGAGGGATTCCGCTGACCCGTGTGTCGGCTTTACGTTTCTGCCACGAAGTGCCCGCACCAGTTTTACGTCGTGATTCCCCGGCACACAGATCGCTGCGCCAGTCTTTTGCATCCGCATGACCAAACGTAACACTTCAAGCACCTTTGGACCTCGGTCAACAAAATCGCCGACGAAGACGGCTTTCCTGCCTTGTGGTGGTTCGGCAACGGTTTCACCGTCTGGCTGCGTTGAAATTTCATAACCGAGTGCTTTGAGTAATTCAAGGAGTTCGTCAAAACAGCCATGAATATCACCAATGATGTCAAACGGGCCGTGTTCATCCGTGCGGTTCACCCACAAGGGCTGGCGTTCCACACAGGCGGATTCAACGGACTCCGGTGTAGACATCACATAGAGGAAGTTCCGAAAACCTTCACGTTTGAGATTGCGCAGTGAGCGGCGAAGCTGTTGGCTCTGTTGACGGACAACATGCGGTTTAAAATTGCGGTCTGAACGTGCCGCGTTTCTCTCTTGACAGAGTTTCGTAGGTATGTTAAACACAATGGCAGCAGTTAAGTAGTGGTATTCGCGCGCCAGTGCAATCAAAGGTTTCCGTGCTTCGTCCTGAACATTCGTTGCATCAATGACCGTCAATTTCCCGGCATCGAGCCGTTTTGCAGCGATGAAATGCAGCACCTCAAACGCATCGTTGGTTGCGGCCTGATCGGTCTCGTCATCAGAGACAAGCCCTCGACAGAAATCCGATGACAGAATCTCAGTCGGCTTAAAATGCTTATGTGCAAAGGTAGACTTCCCTGAACCTGAGGGGCCGATAAGGAGGACAAGTGAGGGGTCAGGGATTTTTATTTTTTCTTGCGGTTCGGACAGGCGGGCTTGGCGAAAGACGCGCCTTCTCCTAGAATCGCCTTTCATTTCATTGCGGGCTTGCGGCTCTGAATTTTGAGAAGCATTGGACATCTTTTCTTTTCCTTGTGGTTCATTGCAGTGGATTTCTGTCTTATTGATCAATTTTTGCGGTTAAAGACTGCCATCTGTGTTGGGGAGCCAACGTCTTCAACCTCCGGTCCGATCGGGTGAAACACAACAGCGTAGCCGAAGCGTTTGGCAACGCCCGCTGCCCAAGCCTGAAATTCGTCCCGTGTCCACTCGAAACGATGGTCTTTGTGCCGAAAGTTTCCCGCCTGCAGATTCTCGAATTTGACGTTATATTCTATGTTTGGTGTTGTCAAGACAACCGTTTGTGGACAAGCAAACTCGAAAACGACCCGTTCAAACGCCGCAAGCCGTGGCAAATCTAAGTGTTCCATGACTTCTACCACAGCGGCAGCATCGTATCCAGTCAAACGTTTATCTCGATACCCGAGTGAGCCTTGGAACAACCGAATCCGTTTTTTTTCTTTCTCTGGTAACCGGTCATAATGGAGACGTTCTTGCGCGATCTTCAGGGCGCGATGTGAAACATCCATTCCGACGATCTCTTCAAACTGCTTTTCGCCTAATAATTTACGAAGGAGTTTCCCTTCGCCGCACCCCAAATCAAGAACGCGTTTCGCACCGGACCGCTTGAGCATCTCAGTCACCATAGTTAAACGGATATCGTTTAAACCGATCTGTCCTTCAACGACTCTTTCTTCTGCTGCTTGCGTTGCTTCATTCAACTCTTGTGCATCTTCTTCGCGCAATTGCGCGAGTGCCTCGTTCGTAAGGTGGCGTTGATGCTTCAAGTAGCGACGGGCAATGGATTCTTGTTCTGGATGCTCAGCGAGCCAATCCTCACCGTGTTTTAAGAGTTTTTTGATCTCCGCCTCGCCAACCCAGTAGTGCTTCTCGTCATCAAGCACAGGAATCAAAACGTAGAGGTGCGTGAGAAGTTCGCTCAAGCGACAGGTATTTTCGAGCCTTACAGTAAAATAACGGCTTTGTCCGCAACCTGGGAAGCATGGGTCTAGCTTATGTTGTTCAGCCGTTACCGTATAACCGAGTGGTTCAAAAAGTCGGCGTAGCAATTTCTCTCCGCCGCGACAGGGCAAGATGGATAATTCTGCCTTTAAAGGAATCGCTGTCGCTGTGAGTTGTGGACGATCTTTGCATTTGCCGGACAACGCACTGCTAAACACCCGCGCGATTGCGACACTCAAGAAGGAAGAAGCAACGTACGGACGGTCACTAACGTATTGCGCCAGCGCGAAATTTTCTGCGAATCGCCCGTGAGGACGACGGACAAGTGCCACCGAGTCAACATCAAGCAGCAGGGCTGCTGTACATTTTTCGGCGCATGCCTCCGGGTAGAAGACGTGCGCTTGTCCAAAGGAGAGCCCAAAGGATTGAATCCGCGCAGGATGTTTATGTAACAGGTAACCGAGGTCTGTCGCGGGAGCATAAGTAGTTGATATTTTCAATAGCATAGCAATTTATAAGAAAAGCGTGGGTTTTCGGTTAACATTGATGAGATAGAGCCTTTCTAATCCTCTTATCTCATCCGCAGTCAATTATTGAAAAGTCTAACATACGTCTTAGAACAATGTCAACGTAAAAATCAGAATGTTTTTCATTGCCGAGCAAAGATAGTAACAGTATTCTAAAAAAAATCAATACCTACTCCACCAATACCTTCGCCAAAAATCGTAGGGGCGAGGTACCCTCGCCCAGATGAAAACACAGTCTCCCATGCATCAACACCCACACTGCGTCCAAAATGGATACATCAACCCAAAACAACGTTATAAATATCCGAAAGGCAACGCTCAATGGACCGAAAATCACACAGACAGACCTCGATGAAAAAGTGCGCGCCGGCTTTTTCTATTGCCACGGGCTTGCTATGAATGCAATTGCAAATATGCGAAACGCCTCACCGGACCGGCTACCATTCGCCAGTGGATTCGAAACTTCGCGGAAGCACACGCAGTACCCAGAGTGCCACAACAAACCAATGCTCTCGCCCTTGAACGTGATGAGATGTGGTACTATTTTAAAAAGAAGCAATTCTGGGTTCAGAGGGATGTCAAGTGTCGGGGGCAGTCAGAACAAGGCAATGACAGCAAAAGTTCCAAGTGTACGAGTGAGGGGGATGATATGTGTGAGCAAGATTATTGCATTTGTAGCGTCTTATCTATTTCGGGGAACCCTGTTTTGAGGTATTTTGGGTTTGGTTTTATGTCGGCGGGGTAGTGGATTTCCCAGAGTTTGACAGGGGCTTTTGAGAAGTTTTCCGTAGGATAAATAGGGAGAAATGCCGCGCTGAATGGCTCACGCAGGAACGTGTTTTTAGGTTCTTTTTGTGTTAACATGAGATGTGTTACGTCGTGTGTTTTTAGAAATTCCAGAGATTCACGATCAGATGTTGCTTTATAGATATATTTATGATAGAGAAGTATCCAGTTTTGGAAGTAATGGTCTTGGTCAATGATGGTTTTAACACCGCCGAGAACATTGAGCGTACTGCCGTAACTCCAGGCGGCTGCGACAACCGCATTGTTATTGACATTGTTTTTCATCCAATGTATCGTGTTCACGATTGCTTTTTCTTGAGGAAAGGCGGGAGTTAAATGTGTAGATGCGTAAAGTGCACGTGTTGCGTGTCCTCCGAGGGGTTTGAAGACAATGAGAATGGCAAGCATTAGCACAGCAAGGACCGCTGTTAGCGTTTCTTGTTTCCACTGAATGTTTTCGCTGATATTGTGAGCGATATATATAACCATTTCTGTCGTAAAGAAGGCGAGTGCGATCCCGATAAAAAAGTCATAGCGGGTTGCATCGCGTGTGAGTGCAGCCCAGAGACAGAACCACGCGAGAAAAGCGACTTTTGGGAGCTCGTTTTCTATCGGTGTCTTCCGAGTGCCTGCGATGAATAAGAATGTTATCAAAGAGAGCAGACAGGCACAGAAAAAGAGGAGATGTCCGTGTTCCGGGGTTCCGAGTGTTTTTTCAAGGGGCTCGCGAAAGAGAATGGTGATGACAAAAAAGGTCGGAAACAGAGCGAGGGCTTTACTGTATTTTTTCAGCCATTGGAGATGCATGAGGATAAGTCCGAAGCTGCCGAAGAGAAAGACACTTCCATATCGAGATAACCAGAAAAAGAGGTCTGGGGCTCGGAGTTCTTCTACGGACTGCATGAGTTGGTTTTGACTGAAAGGGACGGTGGTATCCGCGAAAGTCGCGAGTTGTGTAAAAAGATAGCCGATTGCGAGTGTGAGACTCGCGAGTGTACCTCCGAGGGAGAGGAGACGTGCGTATGGACGCACTGCAGATATTTTTGATAGGAGCAGATACCGAAGGGCACGTACGCCTAAGAGCATAACCGGTGGTACGAGCAGAAACGCAAAAAGATGTTCCGCGAAGCCGTATCCGTTCCGATAAGCCGGGGATGCCAGCCACAGTGTCGGCACAAAGCAGCACACCCAGAGGGCATAAACCCCTAAACCTTCTTCTGTTTCGGAAGTGAGAAACTGCCAGAGCTCCACAATGAGTATCACACTCAGGAACACGCCGAAGCCTTCCCAAGAGAGCCCGCCAAGAAAGACAATAACGCCACTCAAGAACGTCCAGAGAAACTGTTTCCGTGGTGTGTCTGCTTGTAGGGAAACGAGATAGGTGACAACAGCAAGAATGCCGAGCATCAGGCAAAATGCGTCTCGGTCGCCGAAACCTGCGCTGCTGCGTTCTATACTACCGGGCAGCGTCGCAAAGATAGTGGAGACAACGATTGTGAAGAGTCCGCCTTTTGTGTGATAAAGAAAGAGGATGAGCGTGCTGAATCCAATGCAAAAGCACACGACAGGCATGTAAAGGCAGACGTGATACAAGGTGATGTTCGGAAATATCCAAGCAACAACTTGGTGCACATACGCGAGGGCGTAGCCGTAAAGGTTGAGGGTTTGTCCTAAATCTCTGCCGAGGGGCAGCCAGCGGTGCATGTCGCGTTCGGGGAGGTGCCCCGCTTCGGAGATGAGATGTGCTAACCAATAGTAATGGTACGCATCCGGGCCCCTAAACAGTCCGGTGGGCAGTGTTTTGGTCCCCTGAAGTCTGATGAACAACGCAACAAGCAAAAGACTTATGATGAGACCCCAGGTGAGATATTTTATCCAATGGCGGTGTTTTTCTCGGGAGAGCAAGGTTTTCACGGAGTTGTCCTTGAGAAGTCAGAGGAAAACAAAAAATGTGGACTGGCAATACTGCTGCGCTTTTATGGCACACTGCCTGTCTGTTTTCCCTGTTTATCCAAGGTTCTCAACACGCCAACCCCCTGCTCAGAAACACGAAACGTCCCGACCTCTTGCTCCGTTTCGTTTCGGATGGATACAACCCCGCCGTGTTCGTCGGCAGATAAGAGCACTTCGCTTTTGCCATTATCACCTTTTACGGAGAAT
>RKRO01000177.1 GCA_007571355.1 Candidatus Poribacteria bacterium
TTGGAAACCATCTCATCAACGCGAAACTGCCAGATAATTCGGAGGTCTATTACGCCAAACCGCCGCTGCCCGGAATTAAGCGAGCAGCACTGAGCGAACACACGCAGCGCGCCTTTGAGAATCCCCTTGAGATGCCGCCGCTCAGCGAACTCGTCAACGGCAACGCAAAAGTGCTTATCTTGTTCGACGATAACTGCCAACCCTTTCCAGCCACAAAAAAGCCGGATATGCGGCAGATTATGATTGAGACGCTCCTAAAGATGCTCTATAACTACGGCGTGGAGAAAAAGAATATCCAACTGATGTGTGCTGTCGCGCTGCACCGTAAGATGAAAGAACACGAACTCGCCTACATGCTTGGGAAAAATATCATGGACGAGTTCTACCCGCACCAACTTCGAAACTTTGATGCCGAAGATTCCAACCAGATTGTTGAAGTAGGACGTACAGAACAAGACGAAATCGTCGAGACAGATAAAGCAGCCCTCGAAGCCGATCTCGTAATTTATGTGGATATGATACAAATTCCGCTCAATGGGGGACATAAGTCGGTAGCGGTAGGTCTCGGCACGTACAACTCCATCGCACCGCACCATTCTCCGCACATGACAGCGGAGAATCCGCATGTGATGCAACCAGAAGGTTCACACATGCACGCCTGTATCGAGCGAATGAGTCGCCTCATTCAGAAAGAGACCCCCATATTGGTTCTTGAAGCAGCGATGAACGGTGCGATTTACCCGTTCCATCTCCGCTACGTGGGGAAACCGAACCGTGACTGCAATATCGCAGAGAAGGTTGTGAAAACCTTTACACCGGCAACCTTATCGCTTCTGCCCGAATCACTACGTTACGCAATCCTCAAGAGCGTCCGAACGGACTACGAACCGATACAGATCAACGCAGGCGACATCGATGCCGTTCATGCAAAAACGTTAACAGCAATGAAGGAGCAGTTGGCAATAGACATCCCGCGTCAGTTTAGTACACTGGTGTTTGGACTCCCCGATATGAGCCCCTACGCCGTTGATGCACGTATTAACCCCGTTCTGGTCGTCAGCGACATCTTAGGTTATGTCTTCAACTGGTTCTACAACAAACCGATCATCAAAAAGAACGGTGTTGTGATTATCTTGAACCCGACTTACGAGATCTTCCACGAAGAATACCACGTCGCCTACAAACAGTTCTACGATGAAGTCCTCGCCGAGACGACAGAACCTTTTGAAATGCAACAGAAGTTTCAGGAAAAATACGCGAAGGACAAGTATCTGATAGACTGCTACCGGAACAAATTTGCGCACCACGGCTTTCATCCGTTCACCGTCTGGTATTGGGCAACCTATCCGCTGAAATATCTATCTAAAGTCATTCTTGTGGGACCTAAGGAACCGCGGGTGGCACAACGTTTGGGCGTTGACTGGGCAAAAGATTTAGACGATGCCCTCGCAATGGCACGCGAAATCTCCGGGGAAGACGATGTCGTCGCCTTGACAATGCCACCATTCTTCTACGCAAATGTTGGAGCCTCACAATGAACGACGAAAAAATCACGACGCTGGATATGTTTCAGTTGCTGCGGAAAGATATAAAATCTTCAGAGACACGCCTTTTGTCGGATATACATGCTTTGGAGGATCGATTACGAAAAGTGGAAGAAGCCGTCGCTGGCAAAAAAGCGGTGACAACTTTTCAGAGAACGCTCATGGATTGGCTCTTCCAATTGCCGCCGCGGTCGGTGTCGGAGGCGCGATAAAGGCGTTTTTCTCATAGTTTCAATATAGTTCCATCAAACGATGGCAATGGTAAATGGGCAAACAAATGAAAGAGACAGACATTTTGATACCTACAGGCACCATCGGAAGCTACGCACCACCAAGTTGGCTGTGTGTAACACTGGAGGCAATCGGGCGCGGGGAACTCGGTGAAACCGACATCAACGAAACCCTTGATGATGCAGTCCGAACCGCCATCGCCGACCAAGAACGCGCCGGGGTGGACATTATCACCGAAGGCGAGATGCGACGCCAGGATTTCGTGCTCGGTTTCTATGAACGGTTCACAGGATTAGAAGAGCTCCCCGCACCAAGAACGCAAGGCCCCGACGGACACGACCAGCGCGGCAAATGGCTGCCATCCGTCCCACTCACGGCACCCGATGGACTCGGTATCCTCACAGAATTTGAATTCGCAAAAAACGAAACAACGAAACCGCTTAAGGTAACATGTCCCGGTCCATTCACACTCTCCGGACGCATCCAAACCGGCGGCATCTACAAAGAACGGCTCGACATCGCTTATGCATGTGCAAAGATTATCAATACGGAACTTAGGCAACTCGTCGCAGCAGGCGCGGAATTCATCCAGTTAGATGAACCCTCTTACGCTGTTTATCCGGATCGTCCGCAGGAATTCGTGAAACTGTTTAATCGGACCGTTGATGGTGTATCAGCAAAAATCGGTCTACATATCTGTTTCGGGAACTACCGCGGGCGCGCTGTCGGTAAACGGTCCTATCGTCCACTGTTTCCATATATCCTTGACGCAGCGTTCGACCAACTCGCCTTAGAATTTGCAAACCGAGAGATGGCAGAGATCGGACTCTGGAGCGAATTTCCAAGCGACAAAGAACTCGCCGCGGGGCTGATTGACGTTAAGAACTACTATGTAGAGACACCAGAGGATGTCGCTGCGCTGCTCCGAGAAGCACTCAAACACGTCTCCCCGGAGAAACTCTCGATTACACCAGACTGCGGTTTCAGCCAGACAGCGCGATGGGCAGCCGCCGCCAAACTGAAATCAATGGTCGCTGGGGCTGAAATCATCCGCAGTGAACTCAGCGGAACCTCCTCATGAACTTCCACAATCAAACCGCAAGGAACAGTAAAAAATCATGAACATAAACAGAAAAATACCGACACCTGAAGAAATTGAAAAGGAATTCCAAGAGTTCTGGCAGAAGAAATACGGCGGAACCGTCCGTTTGACAAACGTATCTGCCAGTGAACCTTCACCCGAAGGACAAGCCGAAGAACCTGAACCGAGAAAGACTTTCGATCTGAATTTTGACCTCAAACCGAAAGAGATTAAGCAGTATCTCGATCGGTACGTGATTAAACAAGACGAGGCAAAGAAAGCACTCGCCATCGCTGTCTGCGACCATTATAATCACGTCCGAGAATGCCACGAAAATCCTGAGGCCGCTGATACCGACTACTCAAAGCAAAATATCGTGATGCTCGGTCCAACCGGAGTCGGCAAGACCTATCTTATCCGACACATCGCCAGACTCATCGGTGTCCCCTTTGTCAAAGCCGATGCCACCCGATTCAGTGAAACAGGTTACGTCGGGGCTAACGTAGACGATTTGATTCGCGAATTGGTCACACAAGCAGATAACAACCTGGAACTGGCACAATACGGCATCATCTACCTTGACGAAGCGGACAAAATCGCAACACCACCGAATATCATCGGACGCGATGTGAGCGGACGCGGCGTACAAACCGGACTTCTCAAACTCATGGAAGAGACCGAAGTTGACCTACGCAGCGGAAACGATGTCGCTTCGCAGATGCGCGCCGCAATGGAATTCCAGAGAAGCGGCAAAGTTGAGAAAGAAGTGATCAACACACGTCATATCCTCTTTATCATCAGCGGGGCGTTTACCGGCATGGATAAAATTATCACGAAACGCTTGCATCAAAGCAAAATCGGGTTCAACGCTGAAATCACCCATCAGACCGACGACAACGCGCGATCCTTTGAGAACGTCACACCGAAAGACTTCATCGACTTCGGTTTTGAACCTGAGTTCATCGGACGACTCCCCGTGCATGTCGTTTGTAATGAACTTGCGGTAGACGATCTTTTCCATATTCTGAAACATTCTGAAGGCTCCATCATTCGACAGTACGAAAACGCTTTTCATGCGTACGGCATCACGGTGCTGTTTTCAGAGAGCGGCTTACGCCGAATCGCCGAAAAAGCCATCGAGCAAAAAACAGGCGCGCGCGCCTTAATGACGGTCTGCGAAAAAGCGTTGCGAGACTATAAGTTTGAGCTTCCGTCTACCGGTGTTGATGAATTCGTCGTTACCAAAGACGTTGTGGACACGCCAGATGTTCAACTCAAACGTATCCTCAAAGATACCGACTACAACCGAAGTACGGTCATGCACGAGCAAGTCCGCCGATACGAGTCACAATTTCACATAGATCACGGATTACAGATTCAGTTTGATAGCGAAGCAACCTCCCTGATTTGTGAACGCGCCGTCGCAGATGAAAAAAAAGTAAAACAGCTCTGTGACGAACTCCTCAAAAGTTACCAGCACGGGCTGAACCTCATCAAGCAGAACACCGGGCAGACAACGTTCACCTTCCCAAAAGGGATCATTGAAAACCCCGATCAGGTACTTGAAGAATGGATTCGCGAGTCATATACCACAAAACGTTGAGAATAGCAGGCCGCCATCGGCAGAAATAGCTGTCAACCATAAATCAGAAAGTGATAATAAAAAATTATGAATGCTGAACGAAAGAAACCGCCGCGTCCAGAACCGTTAGACCTTAGAGAAGTTGGTGCCCCGATCGATGGCGAACCACAAGTGAGCAACCGGCGCCTGTTCTTCCAACTTCATGTTTTTGAGCACTGTTTGCATCCAGAGGCGTTTATTGAAGATATAGCCCGGAAAACACTTGCCACAGTTGTCTACGACGATTTGAATAACCCTGCAGGCCTCGGTGTCCTGCTCGCCGCGGACAATCCGGCAGCCCTGATGGCTCAATCATTGGTACTGAGAGAGCGATGTGTAGGGGATCGAAGGATAAGTCACATGAAATATCGTCCAGAAATGACGATGACAGGGCGAACCTATTCAAGCGGTCGGGAGCCCGATTTGGAAGAATGGCTTATCAACAAACCGCTTCAAAACGTTCTTAACCCCGATTTCCCATGGGCGATTTGGTATCCGTTGCGCCGAAAACCCGAATTTTATCGCCTTGACCCCAATGAACAACGAAGAATTTTAGGTGAACACGCGATGCTCGGTCGCAGCTACGCCGCCGGTGGATTCGCCAGCGACATCCGACTGGCATGCTTCGGGTTGAATACAAATGACAACGAATTCGTCATCGGGTTGGTCGGATCCGAACTCTATCCGCTATCGCGATTGATACAAGATATGCGCCAAACAGAACAGACGACGAAATACATTGAATCCCTCGGGCCGTTCTTCGTAGGAAAAGTTCGGAAACAATTTGCAAGAGACGCGTAAAACAATAAAAAAACCGACGATGCCGGCAGCACGCAACAACGGCGCGTGCGAATCTTAAACGAAAATCACTAATGTCCCAATTGTCCATCTCCACGCTTGGCGGTTCATAAAAAATGAGAAATATTCTGGCGGTTTGCACAAAAGAACTCTACACCTATTTCGTCTCACCGATTGCTTATTTCGTCTGTTTTATCTTCATTGCGATTTCAGGATCCCTTTTCTCCGCCATACTCATTACTTTTAGCAGTCAAGGTGGGACCGGCGCAGCCGTGATGGGAACGCTCTTCGGTAATATGGCGATCATCCTGCTCTTTTTTACACCGGTCTTGACGATGAAACTCTTCGCAGAGGAGCGGAAGTCAGGGACAATTGAGCTGCTCCTCACGTCGCCGATTACAGATGGACAAGTGGTTCTCGGCAAATTTCTCGCGAGTCTCTCACTCATGGTAATTATGCTCGGCTTGACGCTCCTGTTTCCGTTTTTGACGCAACGGTTCGGATACTTAGACATAGGTCTCCTCCTCACCGGTTACCTTGGCGTGATTCTGATTAGTTCCGCCTTTCTGGCGTTAGGTCTATTGATGTCCTCAATGTGCAAGAACCAACTCGTTGCAGCACTAACCAGTTTCGGTATCCTCATAACATTATGGATCATCGGCGAACTTTCAGCAAGAGGCGGTTCCATCGGAAAATTTCTGAGTTATCTGTCGCTATCTGCACACTACGGCGAATTTGCCAGCGGTGTCATCTCGCTAAAGGATGTCGTCTACTATCTCAGTTTTACATGTGTCTGCCTGTTTGCAACGTTCAAGTCCATTGAATCATCAAAATGGAGATAGGACATGGAAACCCCGAAAAACGTTATAGGGCCACTCTTTGGGCTTCTTACGTTGATTTTCAGTTTTATCGCGATTGCCAGTGGGATTTTCCGCGCATGGCCTGTCTTTTGGACCTGCCTGCTCCTCGCCCTCGCTTCACTCACTGTTTTCGCCCGGCTACGATTTGCTGATTTTGTAAATTTCTTTCTCAGTCGCCAAGCGCGCTACGGGGCGAACGTCGCACTGAGTATCGTCGGCGTTATCGGCATCGCAGTTTTCGCCAATGCCATTATCACGCACCGTTTTGATAAAAGAGCAGATTTAACGACACTGCGGCTTTATACCCTTTCAGAACAGACCCAAACTGTTCTCGAAAACCTCAAATTGGAAATTCAGGTAACAGCGTTCTTCAGTAATAACCACTCACAATTCGCACAATTGGCAACGCGTGCCAAAGATATTTTAGAATTGTATCAGCGCGAAACCCAATTTTTGACTGTCTCATTTAAAGACCCATTCGTTGACCTCCAACTTAAAGAAAAATACCAAGTGGAATATGATGGAACGATTATCTTTGAAAGTAAAGAGCGGCAAGAAAAGGTAACCACCGTTGATGAGCAAAAATTCACAAGTGCAATCCTTAAACTGATCCGCAATGAAACGAAAAAAATCTATTTCCTCGGCGGGCACGGGGAACACCGACTTGATGATCCCAATAACAATGGATACAGTGAGGTGAAAGCAGAACTGGAAAACCAGAATTACGCCGCATTCCCACTCTCGCTTTTGACGAAAACCGATATACCGACAGACTGTGAGGTACTTGTTATTGCGGGTCCAAAAACCGCTTTAGTGCGGAACGAACTTGATACCATAGAAAAATATCTAACGCGTAGCGGAAAACTACTCCTACTCCTCAATCCATCCGTAACTTCCGCAGAAGATGTAAATAGCGGATTCGTTCGGCTTATGAAGCAATGGGGAATCGCTATAGGAAATGATCTTGTTATTGACAAAGGACAGTTCGCACCCATATTCGGCGGACCTATAGCACCGGTACCCGGGCTCGAATTACACCAGATTACACGCACTGTGGGAGGACCCGTGGTGTTTCCTTTTGTTCGTTCCGTTACGCCTATAGCCGACAGGGCCGCCAGTCTCAATGTGAAATCTCTCTTCAAGACCGTCGGTGGAACCGGGAATAGTTGGGGGGAAACGCAGCGGGAAACTGACGGGCTCTTTAGCGAAGATTTTACCGATTTTACCTATACCGCCGGTGTAGATACGCCACCTCCGGTGTCTGTTGCTGTCGCAGTTGAACACAAAAAGGACACTGCAAGCAACGAAGAACCGACACGCGACCCAACCCGAATTGTCGTTTTCGGAGATTCAGATTTCGCAGCGAACACCATTTTCCGAGGACCGAGCCGAGACCTCTTTCTATCCGCAATTAATTGGCTCACATTGGAAGAAGACCTCGTCGCAATCCGTCCAGTCGATTTACGTCAGCAAGCCCTGCGCGAAATGACCATCCAAGATATGCGCGTCGTACAAATAACCGCTGTCTTTTTTATTCCGCTCGTCGTGTTTATCGCCGGGGTAACCGTTTGGTGGCAGCGCCGAAAAGGAGGAAACGCGTGAACTTCAAGACAACGTTAATTATCGTGATCCTCCTTATCGGCATCGGCGGCGCGTACTTCCTCTTTTTTCAGGAATCGGCTGAGGACGCGTCAACTGACGAAAAACCGATGATCCATCAGGTCTACGGCATCCCGCGCGATACGGTGCAACAGGTCGAAATCTCGTTTGCAGACGCTGCATATCAGCACATGAAATTGGAAAAAGACAATACTGGCAACTGGCGACTCACTCAACCCATTCAGGTGGATGCAGATAACGAGAAAGTCAACCAAGTGTTGGATGATATCCTCAACAAACGCATCAAGCAGACCCTCGAAGTACCTGAACTAACACAATACGGCCTCAACACGCCGAGTATCACCTTCTCTCTCTGGACGAATCAAACGGCACCAGCAGCGACCTTTTTGATCGGTAAAAAGGCGATTAACTTTTCTGTCTATGCCAAAGAGAAATCGGAAACGCACCTCTTCCTGATTGAATCCAGCGCACTTGACGACCTGACGAAATCCACGACTGACCTCCGTGACAGGTCGATGATTCGCTTCAATACCGAAACGGTGTCTGGCATTCAACTTCAGCAGGATAACACTGAAACGACCATTCATTGTGAAAAGCGAGACAATACATGGCATCTCGTCCATCCGATTGAAACCAAGGCAGACGTAGCGAAGATTGAGACGCTTCTTTCGGAATTGCGTGCATTAAAAGTATCTACCTTTGAGGCAGATGGCGCAGATGCCAATAATCCTGCGCGGTTGGAAAAGTACGGATTGGATACCCCGCGTATTCAAGCACAAATCACAGACACAGATAACACCTACGCGATTGACATCGGTGCGGCAGCAGAGACCGGAACACAAGGACAGGTCTATGCTAAGGTTTCCGCCCATCAAGATGCCATCTATACTGTGCCTGAAAATATCTACAATTTACTCAATAAATCTGTCTTTGATCTACGTGAGAAACGGGTTATGGATTTTGAACGGACCGATACGATTCGTCTTGAAATTAAACAGGATAACGAGACAATTGTTTGCACCAAGAATTATAATGGGACATGGGAATTGCAAACGCCGACAGCAAAAATAAAAGCGGATGCGAATGCAGTGGACGATCTACTTTTCGGTGTAGATTCCCTTGAAGCTGCCGCATTCGTTGATACTCCCATCAAAAATCTTGCATTGTATGGATTAACCCCACCGTCAATCGAGGTTAGGTTCACACAACGCAGTGAGGAAAAGCCCGCCGTTCTGTTGATCGGGAACCGAACACAGGATGGAACTGTCTATGTCAAAGCTGAACAAGCCACACAGGTTGTTCGGGTTAAACCCGCCTTAATCGATAACATCGCGCGCGGGGCAGCGTGGCTAAGGGATAAACAAGTACTTGATTTTCATATTGACGATGCCATCCGACTGACTTTTACCTCACATGGAGAGGAACCTATTACATGCCAACGTTTGGGCACCAACTGGCGGATCACCGCCCCGGTGCAAGAGGACGCAAACAACGTAGAAGTGAACGCCATCATTTACGAACTTGACGATCTGATGGCAGAGGCATTCGTCGGAACCGAACCCACAACTGCAGGGTTCGACAAACCGAACGTGCAGCTAATCGTTGAACTTCGGAATCAAAAAGTGTACACCTTGCAAATCGGTAAAACGGATGCGTCCGGGCGTTTCTACGCACGGCTACAACATGAACCGGATCTCATTTTGCTGCTGAATGCAGAACTCGTCCCAAAACTGAAAACAACACTCGCGCTGCTTCGTACTTCGGAACAGGGACCCCTATAGTAAATCGGAACAATGGTTGAACGCTATGCAGACGTATATTGTCGTAACCGCCTATTTTTTCTTTATTGTTGAATTATTCATTATTAGTCGCTCTTTTCTCTACACTCGGCGCGAACGCAATAAGAAGCGGCCAAACTATACACCCAAGGTGGCAATTATTGCACCTCACTACGGATGGGATGCTGAGACAGAAGAGCATGCCAAAGGCGTTTTACGCCAGGACTATGCCGGCGAATACGAAGTCTTCTTCGTCACGCATCAAAAAGCGGATACCGGTCACGATGTATCGTATCCGTATCTCTGTGAAATTGCCGAACCACATCCGAATGCCCATGTACTATTGGCACCGAATATCGTTGACAACGATCTGGGTCGCTCACAAAAGATACAGAATCTTCTAACAGCGATAGAACACCTGCCAGACGATAGTGAAGTCATCGCGTTTGTAGATGCCGATGTCGCTATCCAAAGCGATTGGTTAACCCTGCTTGTTAATCCACTCCAAGAACAAGAAATAGGAACAACTGTCGGCGGGAGGTTCTATTTTCCACAAACATGGAACATCGCCTCTCTCGCGGAATCCATCTGGGTAAACTTTCAGATGAGTTTCCAAGGCGATCATCCATTCACAATGGTATGGGGCGGTTCTAACGCTTTCCGACGCGAGATGCTCGAAAAAACACAGATTCTTCAACGTTGGGAACAAGCGACGATCGAAGACCTTAACACAACACTCGCAATGCAAGAAACCAAGCGCAAGGTGCATTTTGTCCCCGACTGTGTGGCAATAACACGCACCGCGAATCGCACATGGCACCAGGTTTTTGAATTTACCAATCGCCAGGTGATCATGACATTTCACATGGGCCTCTGGGTGCAATGGTTAATAAGTCTGCTTGTGTGTCTGCCTAAAGGTATCTGTGTTTTCGGATCCCTACCGTTTTTACTTCACAAGAGGGAGCTGCTACCGGTTATCTTTATTCCGTTCTTGGAGGCACTCAGTTATCGCCTTTTTTTTAAAAACCTGCCGCGCTGGCTCCAGGACATGCCAAAGGTCCGCCAGACAATAGGTATCTCCTCCTACGTCACCTCAATCGGGATATTCCTCGCCGGTTTCAATGCCGTTTATGCTGTATTCCAACGCAAAATTACCTGGGGCGGGGTGCGGTATAAAATTTTGTCCGCAACAGCATGTAGCGTTTTAGGCAGGGTTAAACCCAAACGGACAGAACAGGGATTATCGTAAAGCCCGTAAGGATTGAAACATATCCCATCGAAGCGATGCCCCTCTGATTCCCGCCTGATAAGGGGAAGAAGGGGTTGTTTTCGGACACGTGTGCATTGATTTTCGGATGTTACGATAAGTCAATCCGTTATGGATTCACGGGTTCTCCTGATACGTTTGCTTGATTTCGCCCCACTGCGTCGGCAACTTCCCGTGCGGTGACACCGATAACGCCCCTGCTGTCCAGTCGGGCCACATCTCATCGCTCGGTTCGCTTGTCAAT
>RKRO01000255.1 GCA_007571355.1 Candidatus Poribacteria bacterium
GGATGAGTGAGCACTTTTTCACAGGCAAGTTGAACCTGTTGGTGTGGAATTGTCCGTTCATTGACGTACCCGACACCGAGGTTAATATCGTGGACATCTCGGAAACCGACTGCGAAATCGGTCATCAGTCGGTTAACTGGGGTGGGGACACTCGAGACTTCTCCGTATTCAGAAAGCAGGACATCGTGGATTGTTGGCATCGGTGCTTCTATAACAGATCCCGCAGCGCGGATTCAAGCGTCCGATATCGAAATTTGTACCCGCTCACTTCCGTTTTTTCAGGGAGTACGTTTTGACTCAGAACGATGAAGTCGGCGAATTCGCCCATCATTAATTTCAGTCCGAATGTCGGGATCGGGAGCAGTGTCGGTCTTCGGAGGACTGCGCCGAGCGTTTTGGTAAATTCGGTGTTCCTGACCGGAGTGGGTGCGGTTGCGTTCAATGCGCCGCGAATCTCGTTATTCTTTAAGGCGTGCAGCATGATACCGACAACATCGTCGACATGGACCCAAGACATCCACTGCTGTCCGTTACCGAGTATCCCGCCGACCCCCATTTTGAAGGGCGGTAGCACTTGTGCCAACAATCCGCCGCCCAATCCGAGTACAAGTCCGATGCGTACTGTGACGACTCGGATACCGAGGTCGGTCGCTTTTTGTGCTTCCGCTTCCCATGCTTGACAGACTTTGGCGAGGAAGTCCTTTCCGGGGGGTGATATTTCTGTAAAGTGTTCGTCGCCGCTGTCGCCGTAGTACCCGATTGCGGAGGCGCAGACGAGTACGTCCGGCTGTGTGTCGGCTGCCGCCAGCGATTCGACGAGGTTCCGGGTAGAGAGGATCCGACTGTCCTGGATCCGTCGTTTTTTCTCGTCATTCCATCTGCCCGCGATTGTTTCACCTGCCAAGTGCACGACCGATGTTATCTCCTTTGTCGCTTCCGAAGGCAGCTTTTCGGTTTCGGGGTGCCAAGCGTAGACCGCTCTGGCTGCTTTCAATTTTGCTTGTGCGCGCGTTGGATTTCGGGATGACACATGCACTGTGTCGCCTTGTTCGTGCAGCGCGGTGCAGACTCGACTCCCTATAAATCCGGTGCCACCGGTGACCAATACGTTTGCCATTTTCCCCTCTTTCGTCTATTTTGCGAGTTGTGTTAGAGCGACTTCCAGTTTCCTATAGTCGTCAACAACGGCATCGCTGAGTGTGTCCGTTCCATCTCCCTTATTGAATCCTGTGAATCGGATTGCCTTCATTCCAGCGTTTTTTGCCCCGACGATATCTGTTCGGAAAATATCGCCAATGTGTACTGCTGCCGAGGGGGCGGTGTTTAGTTCCGCAAGTGTTGTGTGGAACTGCACCACTTCCGGTTTGGTGTAATCTGTTTCGTCGGAGAAGGTAAATGTTTTAAAGTGGTGTAGGATACCGTCGCGCGCCATCAATTTTCGAACGAAGCTGCCCGGTGTCAGTGCTGAATCTGAGATAATTCCGAGCGGATATTTTTCACTTAACCGGGCGAGGACAGGTTTCACATGTGGGATCCTAACGGGTGGCGCCTCCAAGAAAGCTGCGCCGAGGCATTCTATTAATTGATCAAGATCTGCCTCTTCAAGCCGAAGCGCAAGGACTTCCGCAAATCGCTGCATGCATCGCTTTACGGAGACCCCTTTATGCTGATGCCATAACGACATCACCAAATTATAGGCCTCTTCGAGTCCGAGTCCGATGTCATCTAACGCACAAGTATAACCGTGGTTATTAAGATAGTCGTGACACAGTTTAATACGTATCGCTTGACGTTTTTGCCAATTCTTTTCAGAATCCGCATAAAGCGTTTGCCAGAAATCGAATGTAATCGCTTTAAGCATTGAGAACTCTCGTTTTTAGGAGGTGTTGATTAAAAATAGTTATGAATGTGAAGCGGAACACAGCAGGCACACCTTATAATTCCAAATTTATTTTATCTTATTTGCGAAAAAAAGTCAATTAGCGTGAAATCCGAAAATAAATGCACACTTGGACGCAGATCCCCCCCCCGCAAGCAGGGAGATCAGATGGGAATCGCTTCGATGTAATGTATTTAAATAATTACGGGCTTCGCTATAATAAGGATTTCGCGCCATTTCTAAAACGCGAGTGCCTGCAGGTCTGAATTCTGAATCCTAAAATAGCATATATCATCACTTAGCCAAAAGCCCTCCGCTAATTCACTTCGGGATGCGGCGGACCCAGAGTAGCAATGCCACATTCATTGCACCGATGAAGCCGAAGACGTAGGATTGGATACCTACCAACGTATCGAGTGAGCGGATGAGGAAAGGGCAGAAAATCGGTAAGCCGAGTGCAATGCAGGTGTAAAAAGTTAAGAGTTTTGCCCCTTTCGCGTCCCAGAAGGTTATCTGCCGCTTTAGCACCTTGAGATAGGACTGTTGCCACAACCGAGAGGTCCATTTCCCCTGCATAAAACCCAAGGCGATTCCGAAACCGAAACCGAAACTGGACCAACGGAGGTTGATGCGTACGTCTTGTGAGATAGCAGCGACCCAGAGCAGCTGCCCTAACACTGAAAGTATGATGAACGCCCAAAAAACGGGGAGTTTCATGTAGAATGGAAGGAGACGCCGCGACAATTTATCCATATTTTGATTTTTAATTATTTGGATTTCTGCTCCGTTTTTTCCGATGTCAAAAACGGGTTACCGTTTAATCCAAAAGTTATCTGGAGATTATAGCAGAAAAAGCGAATAAAGATGAGGGAACGCGCAGCGTTCACACCTATAGGAGGTTCGCTTTGGTATAATTAACAGCATTTTTGAAGATGGCGAGTCCTTCGCCCTCTTCGGAGGCGGTGTCTTGTGCGTCAGCAAGCCGTGTCCAGCGCGGATGATTCCATTTCGTTAGGAACCGTTCGGGGTGGGGCATTAGACCGAAGATTCTGCCTGTCGTGTCACAAATGCCAGCGATGTCCGCATCCGAACCGTTTGGATTTTTCGGATATTCGCTCTCGGCATACCGAAACACGACTTGATTGTTCGCCTCTAATTCAGCCAACACATCTGCCGGGGCGGTGAACCGTCCTTCGGCATGTGCGACAGGGAGATAGACGCTGGGTTTGATATCTTTCGTAAAGACACACGGACTCTGCTGCGTCTCTAAGTCTACCCACCGACACTCAAACTTTGCGGAGGTATTCATAGCGAGCGTCGCTCGTTGCGTCATCTGTGATGTGCCGTTAGCAGATGTAGAGATGCCCGGTAACAAACCAGTCCGGACAAGCACTTGAAACCCGTTGCATATACCGATAACCAGTTTACCGTCCATGACGAATTGGTTGAGCGCATTTGTCAGTTTGTGTTTCATTTCGATCGCCAATAGAATACCAGCTGCAATGTCGTCCCCATAGGAGAACCCACCCGGAATGGCAAGGATCTGATAGTCAGATAGGTGGACTTTCCCAGAGATGAGGTTTTGGATATGGACTAATGCAGTCTCCGCACCGGCGAGTTGGAATGCGGTATCCGTTTCCGCGTCGCAGTTAGTCCCTGCGGTTCGTAAGATGAGTACGTTTGGCTTCGTCATTTTGTCCTCTGTGAGTTAAACACATGTCTTGCTTAAAAGTTACGAATGCAACGGTGTTTGCCATGCAGATTTGAGGGCATCGATTGAAGTTTCAACGATCGGGTGTCCTGCCTTCCCTTTAATAACGAATTCATGCCCATCTATAACAGTGCCGAGGCAGCCAATCGGGGTCTCCGCCATGTGGGTTTCGTAAGCGTCTCGGTGTTGCGGTTCAATCTCTACAATGAAACGGCTGTTCGTCTCCGAAAATAGGCGATAGTCATCGGCGGTAATCTCGTCGCCTGTGGGAATGTTATCAAGGTTCAGAGACATCCCGTATCCGCCAGCGAATGCCATCTCCGCGGCTGCCACGCCGATACCGCCTTCGGAACAGTCGTGACAGGAACGCACCCATCCATTATTGATAGCAGCACTGAGTCGTTCCATTGTTAATTTACCTTCATCGGGACGGATGGCAGGTGCTGCGTTTCCGATAAACCCGTGGATACCGAAGTAGTGTGAACCGCCTAATTCAGTGTATGTGTTGCCGACAACATAGATGAGATTATGGGGAGCCTTTACATCCATCGTAACGGCGTTGCGGATGTCTGAGATGACACAAATCGCGGAGATGAGGAGCGTTGATGGAATCGCGCGTTGTTCACCGGTTGTTGTATCTCGGTATTCGTTATAAAGGCTATCCTTCCCTGATATGAAAGGGGTGCCGTAGGCGGTCGCGATGTCATAACACGCCTTTGCCGCGCGGACTAATTCGCCGAGCCGGTCGGGTTTGTCCGGGTTTCCCCAGCAGAAATTATCCAATAATGCAGTCTTTTCAAGGGTTCCGCCGACAGCAACGATATTGCGCAAAGCCTCGTCAATTGCTGCTGCGGCACTGAGATAGGGGTCTACATCGCTATATTTGGGGTTGATGCCGTTGGCGATGATCACCCCTTTACGACTCCCTAAGACCGGGGTGATAACGCACGCATCACTGGGGCCGTCGTTGGTGACACCGACGAGTGGGTTGATAACCATACCGCCTTGGACCCCGTGATCGTATTGTCGAATAACGGATTCTTTACTGGCAATGTTCGGACTTGCAAGGAGTCGTTTAAGGTCGTCTGTATAGTTTTTCGCCTCTCTGTCTCGGGACGGCATCTCTGGGTGCTTCGGCGGCTGCCAAATTGCCTCTTTCACAGGCTTCGGGAGCCCGTTATGGAGAAATTCCATCTCTAAGTCAGCGACGATCGCGCCTTCATAGAAGACTTGCAACCTGTGTGTATCCGTGAAAGTTCCGAGGACTGTCGCTTCGACAACTTCTGACTCGCATATTTCCATCAGTTCTGTTAGATTTTCGGGAGGCACGGCGATGACCATCCGTTCTTGTGCTTCGGAGAGCCAAATTTCCCACGGTGCCAACCCTTCATATTTTAAGGAGACGCGTTCGAGGTGTACCTCTGCGCCTATATCTGCTCCCATCTCACCGACAGCGGACGAGAACCCGCCTGCACCGCAATCGGTGATTGAACGATAAAGGTTGCGGTCGCGTGCCTGTAGCAGCGCATCGACGATCTTTTTCTCCATAATCGGGTTGCCGATCTGTACGACGCTGCCGAGGCTTTCGGAGGTATCATCGAGTTCAGCGGAGGAGAAAGTCGCGCCGTGAATGCCGTCGCGTCCGGTTTGTCCGCCGATAGCGACGACCAAATCACCCGGTTCAACGGATTTTTCACATCTGTTTCTCGGTATGAGACCGACATTCCCACAGAAGACGAGGGGGTTTGCGGTATAACGGGTATCAAATAGGATGGCACCGTTGGCGGTCGGAATCCCCATGCGGTTGCCGTAGTCGCGCACCCCGGCGACAACGCCTTTAAAAACGCGTTTGGGGTGGAGCGTGCCTTTCGGCAGCTGCGCATAAGGCGTATCGGGCATGCCGAAGCAGAAGACATCCGTATTTAGAATTGGTTTTGCCCCAAGTCCTGTGCCGAGGGAATCTCGGATGACACCACCGATGCCGGTCCCCGCACCGCCATACGGTTCAATCGCTGAGGGGTGGTTGTGTGTCTCGACTTTGAAGACGAGGTTGCATGTCTCATCAAATTCGATGATACCGGCGTTGTCAGAAAAGACAGAGACGCACCACGGTTTTGCGATCTCTTCGGTTGCGCGTTGAATGTAGGTGGGGAACAACCCGTCAATCTGTTCAGGTGCTTTCCCGTCTTCGGAATAGCGGATGATGCTCTTGAACGTTTTGTGGACGCAATGCTCAGACCATGTCTGTGCTATCGTCTCTATCTCTACATCGGTTGGATTGCGTCCTAATCCTTTAAAATGGGTCTGGATCGCCTTCATCTCGTTGAGGTTCAGCGATAGGGTGCCTTCTCGACTGATACGCATCAGTTCAGCATCGTCGGCATTTAGGATCTCTATTTCTTTGACCGTATTGGACATTAATTTCTCCGGTATCTACTCGTTGTCTTTTTGAAGAGATTTTGCTGCAAATATTGTCAAGCATAATTCTTCGTTAAAAAGTTCATAAACAGGTGTTTTCCCACTCAGCTTCTCGCTTTCGTTCAGGATGATCCCTACCCCTTCCCCACGGCGTTCTAAGAAATGTCTCCGTTTTACTTGTTTTCCTACGTCATTCGCTAAATTAATTTCCGAAAGTAAGCGGGATAAGAGTTCGTTACGCGTGGCTTGGCTATAGCGTAATTTATCGATGGTTACGGTATTTGCTAATGCACCTGGGGAATATAACTCCAGCCTGTCAGCAAACATGAACAGACGAATTTTTGAGTTATATTTTGAATAATCTCTATGTACAACTGCGTTAACGAATGCCTCGAATACGGCGCGCATGCTGTATTGGGGTTGGTCTATCCTCCCGATTTCCTTCCGTGCTGATACCTCGTTATATTTTTCAACAAATTTAAAGGCATCTATAATCTGTTGATCAAGTGGACCTCTAAAATCTTTTGCATCAATCTGGTAGTTGGCATCTTTTTCCTTACCGCTATAATAAACAGTTTGAATAAAACTGTTATAGAGGAAATCATCAGGTGTTTCATGACACATCAAAACGCCAGCGACAGAAGCCCGAATCTCCTGCCCTTCTTGAACGAGTAAACTTCTTTTCAAGAGCAAGTCTTCTATCATATCTTTAGGGGCACCTTCTGTGATAAATCGGCGGTAGAACGATTCCCTTAATGTTTCCTTATGCGTATTTGGGACTAATTGCTCGTCAAATGTGATAATCCTTGCTTGTGAACGACTTTGTAACAATCTTGCTAACTGGTCGGTCGGCATTTCTCTTTTGCTGCTTCCCTGGCGAGCGAAATAACCGTTAGACGTTTTGTGAACAAAGAGACTCTTCGGCACCTCTATTTTGAGTATGTTTTTATCATCAATCCGTAATTTTTCTGTGAAAATGGGTACTGCGGGTTCAATGCTGTCTTCGCAGCTTTCAACAACTATTTTTTCTACTCTATCCAACTCCTGCAATCCGAGTCCGACAATTTCCTTATAGTCATCAACGCCGATAAGAATGACACCGCCTTGTGAGTTTGCAAAAGCAGCAATCTCGTCAGCCAAGTTGTCCCGGCGCGGCATCTCTCTTTTGAATTCAATCGTTGAGTCTTCACCAAGCATAATTTTTTCTATGAGTTCGGTTTGACTGTGAAACATAACTAATCTCCAAGATGAATCCGTTTATAACGTTGTTCAAACGCCTTTTCGCCGCCCTCAATAATATTACAGATCGCGTCTCGGACATTTTTCTCTTGTATATTACCATCTTGTCTGACACGGGTTTCAGTGTGCACAATATGAAGTGGGAAAACCATTTCTGCATCTCCGTTGATTACAATATTAGCATTGTGGGTCACAACGATAACCTGACGCTTGCTTTTAATATTTCGCAACTGTTTGACGATTAAGCCGTAAATTAACTCGTTATCCAAATCGTCTTCAGGTTGATCTAACAGGAGTGGTTCATCTCCATAAGATAGAATGAACGCAAGTAGTGCTGCGGTTTTTTGTCCGGGGGATCCGTGTTGTATCCGCTGACGATCTGCCCCATAGGTAACTTCCAAATTATCGTCTGGAAACCATGTCAGAAAATCACTTATAGATTCTTGTGGTAACGCTTTAAGATGTGTGGCGAAGCGGTTATCTTTAGCAGCCATGTTTCCGTTGCGGATATCCGCAATTGCAGCTTTGAGTTTTTCAATATTTTTGTCGCTGTCCGGTTGATAGCGGTCTCTTAATTGTGCAATATCCTTGTCAAAACGATCCGGACATTGCAGCATACTTCGAATCTTATGCTCTATATCACTCCATTCTTCACCGAAGGGCAGGACTTTAATACTAACGAATGGATTGCCTTGTAAAACAGAGGTCAAAAATTTTTGCCGATTTCCTGAGAGTGTTTTCCTATTTTTTTTAATTTTGTCAAACACCGCTTTTTTTTCATTTTCTAACGTTGGCAGGTGTGATCGATGCTCGTTAATTTGATCTAATTCCTTCTGTATACTTTTTTGCTGGATTAATAGCAAATTGTATCTGTCTGGGTCTATATTCTGCTGTTCAAGGTCTGAACGTGAGTGTTCGTAGCGCTTTATATCTGACTTAAGTGCCTGCATCCAAGGTGCTGCATCTTTTTCATTTTCCCATTCATGGATAATTGATTCTGCTGTTTCCCCTAATTTCTTCAACGCCTTGTGAATAGCTGACCATTTATTATTGGTTCTTTCTATATCTAACACAACATCGTTATTTTTGCTAAAAAACGCTGTGTTAAATTCTGCTGGCGTAATCTTTTCTTGTATTTCTAAAAGTTGTCGTTGTGCCGCTTTCCATTTATCTTCTAAGCTGCCAATTTCGTTTAACTGTTGTCGGCGTAGACGATATTTTTCCATCACTTCCTTATGCCCTGATTTTTCGATGTACTCAATCTGTCTCGTCAAATCGCTCAATTCTCCGCGCAGCCTGTTTTCCTCAGCAATTTTCTCATTCAATTCTCGTCGTTTACTCTCAATTTGCTTGTATCGATTAACAAAATCTTTGTGCTCTGTCTTGAGTCTCGCAGCATCAACTACAGGTGCTTTATCAATAATCTCAATTAGTGCACTTGGCTTCTTGGCTAATTCATAAATCTGCTTTTGACTATAAATGTGGACCGGAAAAAGTGACTTAATCTCTCCGTCACAAGCACCCCAAGTACCATCTTCTTTTTCTTCTTCCAAAGCGGGATAATTCGGATTGGCGTACCAATTCAAACGGTAGCGAATTTCACCTTTGCGATAGATTAACGATATTTTACTGTCCTCAATCAGCAGGTTATCACCGCCTACGCTAAAGTATTGGCGACTCTCCTTTAGGAGTTCATCTGGAATGTCATTATTCCGCCGAAGAACCAAGCGCATGAATTCTAATAGTGTTGACTTGCCGGTGCCGCGTCCACCAATGATTGCATTAAGAAAGGGACTGAATCGGCAAGTCAGTGGCTGAGAGCGTCCAATATGTTTTGCCATGCAAATGTCCAATTCTTCCATAAAGTATTTCACACGCCGGTTTGGATCGGCGTGTATGTCTCGATTTACGGAAGCAATACCGTCTATCAGTGCAAGTTTCAATCCAATTAAAGATGGATGAGCCATTTTGATCCAAGTAAACGTTCCAAAATCCTCATGACTAAAATCATGGGTGTCTGAACCTCTTATTTCTGTCCATTGGAACTTCCTATCTTTATAAAATTGAGATATATGAGAATCGATTTTACCTAACTCCATAGCGTAAATGTTTTCATTTCCCAATATTTGTTGGCGTGTTGCTCCTTTAAGTTTGAACAAACCTGTATCTTCTTTATCTACATGCGCGGGAATGGGGATGCCACCTCGTTCTGCAATTTCATCAACGACTTCAGGAACACTTTTGGTTGTTACACCATCGGTATCTCCTTTAGTGCCTTGATAATCAATTGCACCGATTAACTCATCAATATGACTTCTACCTTTATCGCAGCCAAAGATCGCTAATACATGAACATTGCCGTTTGCTGAAATTTCTACGCCCGGAAAGAGATACAAAGGGCGGTACCAATCGGGTTCGCGATCTTCAATATTTTTCAGTTCTTGTTGTAAAATATCTATCCATTCTCCGCTATTATGGTCGGTAATTGCGACACAATCGATTTCCTTTTCCATGAAGGCTTTTAGCCAGGCTTCAGGTTCTAATTCTCTATCACTGAAGTCTGCTGAGGCAGGTGTGTGGGTATGAAAATCAAATTTCCACCACCGTGCCCCGGGAAATTGTAACTCGTTCATAACAGGTGCCTCCTAATTTACAACCTTTTTCTATGAACATTCCGTCCTTACAGAACTGAAGAGCAGTTTAAAACATCCAAGATTTTGATTATCGTAAAGCCTGTAATTATGGAAACACATCCCGTAGAAGCGAGGTCCCTCTGATTCCGCCTGCTTGCGGGCGGGGGTATCCTTGTCCAAGTGTGCATCTATTCTCGGATATTACGATAAAAATCAACTGTCAAATCCCAAACAACTATTCGCGAAATGTCCGGGTATCTTCAGGTCTTACCATCGCTTGAATCATCTGGGTTTCACGCCTTAAACGAAGCCGTGACCCGCGGAATACTCTCTTCACAGGCGAAGCGCTCAATACTGGAGGCACCGACGAAACCGACGGTGTCCGTCTTTTCGTTGATAAACGCTGCGTCGGGGGCTTTTGAGATGGGACCGCCATGCGATAGACAGATAACATCCGGATTTACCGACTGCGCAGCGTCGCAGATTTCTTGGACACGGACCGCCGCATCCTCAAGCGTGAAAGCGGTTTCTGCACCGATGGTACCGCCGATTGTCGTTCCCATGTGCGCGATGATGACATCCGCACCGACCTTCGCCATGTTCTCAGACTCCTCCGGGTTGAAAACATAGACAATGGTGAACAGGTCCATCTCATGTGCGATGCCGATGGTCTCAACCTCTTTGTAGAATCCCATCCCTGTCTCTTCAAGTGTCACGCGGAAGGTGCCGTCAATCACACCGACGGTCGGGAAGTTATTCACGCCGTCAAAACCGACATCGCGCACCTGTTTAAGGAAGTTGCTCATCCGACGCGTCGGGTCTGTGCCGTTGACCCCCGCGATAACAGGGGTCTCTTTGACGACGGGTAACACCTCGCGTTCTCCCATCTCCATGACGATGGCGTTCGCATCGCCATAAGCCAAGAGTCCAGCGCAAGAGCCAAAGCCTGACATCCGGTAGCGACCGGAGTTGTAAATTACGATCAGGTCGGCGCCGCCGCGCTCTGCGAATTTCGCGGTGATGCCTGTGCCTGCCCCGACGGCAAGCAAGTGTTTGCCGCTGTCTAATTCTGTTCTCAATCGTCCTAACACTTCACTTCGTCTATAATCTGGCATTTTTAATTATTCCTTGCGGTTAAAT
>RKRO01000491.1 GCA_007571355.1 Candidatus Poribacteria bacterium
GCATGGCCATGTCGATGTCAGTGAATGTTCACACCGATTTAAGGTGGGTGAGCAGCTCTCGGTTATCCCGCTACATCAGGGAATGACGAGCAATCTTCATGATGAATTGGTGGGTATCCGAGGCAATACAGTTGAAACAATTTGGCAAATTGCCGGTAGAGGCAAAGTTTTTTAATTCGGCGCGAAACGTATAAAAATAGTTTTTTATTCAATCACAGTGTTCTCTTAAGCACTGCAGGTTTCCGTTGTTGCCTGCTCACAACACTCAAACACATCAAGAGAGGGGAAATCATGATTCTACCGACACCCGAACAAAAAACGCAATGGGAAGAAGAAGGGTATCTCGTTTTTGAAAACGCAATTCAAGGGGCGGATCTTAAGCGACTCCAAACGGCTTTCGACTATTGGGCAGATGTGTGCAAAGAAGAATGGCTGGATAGAGTGGAAGCGGGGGAAGCCGCCGCAACTTTCTATGACATCCCGAATCCGCTGGAGAAAGACCCAATCTTTATTGATATTATCGACTATCCGAGTTACTACGGTGCACTCATGGCGTTCACAGATTACGAGCTCATTCTCTTGGGGCCGCAGGTTCGAACGGTGGCACCGTGGCCCGTGAGCTACACAGGATGGCATCCGGATGTGGGGTATGACAATCCACTCCATATCAAGGTCCAAATCTACGTCAACGATGTCGAGCCCGGGGGCGGAGAATTCGGATTTGTGCCGGGCAGTCATAAACCGGATTCAGGGCCATATACGCGTCCGATGCGACAAGAAAGTATGACCGGACATAAGACGTTCCCAGGTAAAGCAGGCACAGCGATTATGTTCAATTCCTGTGGGTGGCACGTTTCGATGGACAATCACTCGGATACACCGCGCAAATCAATTATCCTGATCTACGAGAAACGCACTCCCGGACGCGTCAAGCCGGAACAGTTTGCCGCCATTTCAGCGTATTGTCAAACCCCGGAACGTCGCGCCCTGTTTAGCTTAGACAGCTAATGAATGGAGGGCCATCATAATGCCACGAATTGATTCGCATTTGCATGTATTCACAAAGGCATCGCCTGAATTTCCACGAGAGACGACCGCCGTTTGTCCTGCAGAACGGGAAGAGTCCGCCGAAAAATTGTTAGGCGTGATGGCGGAACATCAAATTGATCAGGCTGTCCTCGTCCAGATGGGCGGTGCAAGCATCGCGCATCACCGTTATCTGCTGCATTGCCTGAAAGAATATCCGAACCGATTTTTAGGGATTGGATTGGTTCCAGAGGGCCATCCGAATCCCGCTGACCACATGGCGCAACTCACAGATAACACAGGGGTTATCGGGTTCCGATTTTCTACATTTGGGGGACCGCGTGATATTTTTGCCAAGATGGATGTCCGCGAGTTTGCAGCGTATCCGATCTGGAAGTGTGCCGCTGAACGCGATTATGTGCTCTGGCTTTATCCGAATGCTGTCAATGCGCATCTCCTGCCATACCTGATTCAAGAATTCCCACAGGTCCGGGTTGTACTAAATCATCTCGCCGCGTGCCCAGGAAAAGGCAAATTCAGCTGGGACGCACTCGGTAGACCTCAAATACAGGTGACAGGTTACAACCTTTTTATGCATATCACCTATCGACTCGCGAGATTTGAAAATGTTAATGTACATTTCTCCGGTCAGTATGCCTTTAGCAGAGAAGAATTCCCCTATAAAGATTTGGCAGGATGGCACCGCGGTCTTCTGAGCGGCTTTGGTACCAAACGATTGATGTGGGCAACCGATTTCCCGTGGATACTGGAAGAACCCGGTTATGGTAAATTGACGACAGTGATAGAAGAATTATTACCCGGCTTATCTGAAGCCGAACTGGCAGACATTATGGGTGGGAATGCGAAACGGATTTTAAGGTTTCCCGATCTCTAAAGCGGCACCCTTCAGAATCCACTTCCATCTTGAAATTCAAACGCACCCTGAATCTGGTCAATTTTTAACAGTTCAAACTTCGCTGACAAATGAATCGCGATAACATCAAAGCGGCACGGAGCGTTAAGGAGATTTTGGGCTTGCAGATACACCAAAGCAACTTTGGAAATCTGTCGCTGTTTCTGCGTCGTTACAGCCGCTTGGGGCACCCCGAATTTGAGACTGCGTCGCGTTTTAACTTCCACAAAAACGATACATTCGCCGTCCTGTGCCACAATATCTATTTCACCGCGGACAGCTCGGTAATTCTGCGCGAGAATTTTATACCCGCGCGCTTTGAGGTGTGCAACTGCCAACGACTCACCGATTTTTGCAACGTTCAAGCGTGAATGCGCCATCTGGGCTTCCTCTTTCGCAAAACTCTGTATCTCTAAGCACTTGGTCTATCTATTTCAATCATCCGGAATAAGTTTGAAGGTCTGGCGGTGAATATCCGATGCACCGAACTGAGCAATTGCTTGTCGATGTTGTGATGTGGGGTAGCCTTTGTGTTGGGCGAATCCATAGTTGGGGTAGGTGCGATCCAATTCCACCATCATCCGATCACGAGTGGTTTTGGCAAGAATGGACGCAGCTGCAATGGAATAACTTCGCCTATCGCCTTTGGGGATTGCTTCGCCTGGGATGTCTATTGCTGGAAGGTATATGCCATCAACAAGGAGATAATCGGGGCGGGGTGTGAGTTTTTCAATTGCCCTCTGCATTGCCAATAAGGTCGCTTTGAGAACATTCAAACGGTC
Source organism: Candidatus Poribacteria bacterium (assembly GCA_007571355.1). Classification (GTDB taxonomy): domain Bacteria; phylum Poribacteria; class WGA-4E; order WGA-4E; family WGA-3G; genus WGA-3G. Next base: position 2,722 of record RKRO01000491.1, read on the forward strand.
AACAGTTTGGTTATCTGAGGAACCGATACCTACGGACAAGGCGGCACTATAGATTTCATCTGCTAATCGGTCGCGTTGTTTCGGTGTTAACTGCTTTGAATCTCTCAAACCGTCCACGTTGCAATTGAGAGGTAAGATGACTGCAGCAGCAATGACGGGCCCAGCCAAAGCCCCTCGGCCTGCCTCGTCAATGCCTGCAATCTGTTTGTAGCCGCTGCGTTGGCAAGCAAACTCAAAAGCGTCCATCAGTATCCGGTTAGATTCTGCGTTCTTTGACGCGTGCGGCTCTTCCTGTCCGATCGCGCAAGTAATACAACTTTGCCCGCCGAACTGCCCCGTAACGAACGATCTGAATGCTTTCAATGTTCGGTGAATGAAGTGGGAACGTTCGCTCGCTTCCCGCACCGAAGGCGACGCGTCGGACCGTAAAGGTAGAACGCAATCCGCCGTGCGCACGACGAATAACGGTTCCCTCGTACGCTTGAATACGTTCCTTTTGTCCTTCACGGATACGCGTATTCACCTTGACAACATCCCCTGGACCAAACTCGGGGATATCGCTCTTCATATATTGGCTTTCGACGGACTCAATTAAATTCATGCTGTTTCTCCTCTTACGTAATGCCTGATTCACTATATTCTAATAATATCGGCTTTAAGATTCCAGATAAACTAAAAACTAATTTTTTGATTGTTTCGTTAATCCTACGCCTTGAGGATTGCCATATCCTCTTCACTGAGTTCCAATTTTTGGAGCAGATCGGGACGATGCTTTGCCGTGCGCTTGAGTGCCTCAGCGTACCGCCATTTTTCGATATTCTCATGATGTCCACTCAAAAGAACTTCCGGCACCTGCAGTTCGGCAAACTTCGCAGGGCGTGTATAGTGCGGATGATCGAGCAATTCCTGACTGAACGAATCAATGTGCGCGGATTCGTAATCACCAAGTGCGCCCGGCAGTACACGCCCAATAGCATCAATCAAAGCGAGGGCTGCAATTTCACCACCACTCAAGACGTAGTCACCGATTGAAACCTCGGTTGTTACCAATTTCTGACGTACCCGTTCATCCACGCCTTTGTAACGTCCACATAGAAGTATCAGATGCGACTCCAACGACAGCGATTCTGCGAATCCTTGGGTCAACGGTATTCCTTGAGGGGTCAGATAGACGACGTGTGCGGTTCCCGCTGCGTTTAATGCTTTGACAGCTGCGAAAATAGGTTCGGGCTTAAGGATCATCCCAGAGCCGCCGCCGTAAGGATAATCATCAACCGACTTATGTTTATCGGTTGCCCAATCTCGCAGGTTATGGAGATTAACAGCGAGTATATGAGCGTCGTGCGCGCGTTTGAGTATTCCCGTCTTTAACGCCGGTGCGATTATCTCTGGGAACAAGGCAATAACGTCAATTTTCATTTTTATCGGCTTTCGGCTTTCGGAAACCATCCGTTAAAGACAGATATGAGAGTTCTGGGGGAAACACCCCAGCCAAAACATGTCTTTTCTGACTGCTAATTGCTGAAAGGAAAACCTGAAACGTTTCCATCTTGACTGCTATTCTTCAATCTACACATCCGGCCTAGGTTCATCAATTAACTCAAGGATTACCTTTTTATTCACGCACAATCCGGCGGTATAGAGGACACTTCTAATCGCTTTCAGCGTCCGTCCGTATCTACCAATGATTTTTCCCAAATCCTCTTCTGTGACAGTCAATTCAATAATAACGACTGTTTCGCCAGTTACTTCTCGAACCACCACCTCATCAGGATAATCAACGAGAGATTTTACGATGTATTCAATCAAATCTTTGAACATGGTTCACTTTTGGATTTTAGTAGATGCGTCCGCCACCTGCGTCTCCGTCAACGTTATTCTTCTTCCTCAGCGGATTCGTCTGGCGTTGCTTCAGTGAGCAAAGCACCCGTTTCAGATTCTGTTTCTTGTACCTCTGTCTGTTCGGATTCGTCTGTCTTCTCGACGGCTTCAGTGATTTCGTCTTCCGGCATCGGTTTACCTAATTTTTCGTACTCAAATTTCAGCAGAATCCCACTTTTGGAGAGTAAACGCTTTGCCGTATCCGAGGGCTGAGCCCCGCGTCTTAACCATTTTAAGGCTTTCTCCTCATCAATGACCACATCTGCTGGATCCGTCAGTGGATTGTAATGACCGAGACGTTCTAAAAATGCTCCGTCTCTCTGCGCACGAGCATCAGCCGCGACAAGTCGATAGAACGGACGTTTTTTACGACCGTGTCGTTGTAATCTAATTCTAACTGCCAAAAAGTACCTCCCAGTGGCATCTGTGCCACGTCATTTAAATTTAAAGCGGGTGATCCCGGTGTCGGGTTCACTCGCCGCTATCTGCGGCGTTTTCGTTTTCGAGATTTTCTTGCCTTTCGCTTTGGACGAGGCATTGCACCTATTTTCTGCCCCATTTTTCCTCCAAGAGATGCTCCCATTTGCGGCATTGTCATCGCCGCCTGCTGATTTAACATCCGGTTCATCATCTGGAGCTGCGAAACCAGCATGTTGATCCGATTCACTGTTGTTCCACTGCCTTTGGAAATACGGAGTTTCCGACTTCTATCTAACAATCGAGGGTTTTTTCGTTCCTCAAGCGTCATCGATTGGATAATCGCCTTCGTACTCCGCAAATGGCTTTCATCGGGGGTAAGGTTTTTGATGGGCAACTGATTCTTAAAAGGCATTAGATCCATCAATTGATCCAAGGGCCCCATATTTTTAAGCTGCTCTAATTGCGTAAGAAAGTCGTCAAAATCAAGACCTTTGTTCTCTATGAGTTTACGTTCAAGTTCTTTCGCCTGATCTTCGCTGAATGCTGCCTCCGCTTTCTCAATGAGTGTTTGCACATCGCCTTGTCCGAGGATGCGCGAAGACATTCGTTCCGGATGAAATTCTTCAAGCGATGCTGCCTCAATTTTTTCACCAACACCGATGAATTTAATCGGTTTCTGTGTGATGTGACGAATCGAGAGTGCTGCACCTCCGCGCGCATCTCCATCCATCTTCGTGAGGATAACACCGTCAAGGTTTAAGTCGTTGTTGAAATTTTCGGCGACGTTTACAGCGTCTTGTCCAGTCATCGCATCAACAATGAGCAGGATTTCAGTAGGGTTAACGCTTGCCCGGATATCCCGAAGTTCACCCATCAATTCATCGTTAACGTGCAAGCGCCCTGCGGTATCAATGATAACGCAGTTATGTCCATACGCCAAAGCCTCTTTGACGGAAGCTTCTGCGATCTTGACAGGTGAAACGTCTGTCCCCATTGAGAACACTGGTGTTTCTGTCTGTTCGCCGAGAATTTGCAGCTGCTTAATAGCAGCGGGGCGATAGACATCGGCGGCAACGAGGAGTGGTTTCTTGCCATCTTTGCGAAATCTAAGTGCCAATTTCGCCGCAACGGTCGTTTTACCTGCACCTTGCAGGCCGACAAGCATTACAATCGTGGGACCGCTCGGTGCAATACGAATTTTCTCCGCCTCGTTACCCATCAATTGCGTAAGTTCTTCACCAATAATTCGGGCAATCTGTAGTTCAGGCGTAAGGCTTCCGAGTACCTCTTGACCGAGGGCACGTTCCTTGATCCGCTCTGTAAATTCACGTGTGACTTTGTAGTTAACGTCTGCTTCAAGGAAAGCGCGCCGAACCTCGCGCAAGGTGTCAGAGATGTTATTTTCCGTGAGTTTTCCTTGCCTCTTCAATTTTTTGAAAGTGCTTTGTAACCTATCGCTTAAACTTTCAAACATGGTCTCTGTATCCTTTTTTATCGACGCGAACTATGATCACGATCCACACTTGGTGCTGAAAAAAATGTGAAAGTTATAACCTATTTTAGGGCTTACCAAGAAGTGTTATGACAACAGACAAAATCCCTACCTAATTGTACAATTATAGCAAATTTAACGACCGATGTCAAACTTTTTTTCAGAAGATGTCAACAATCAATCGTCAGCAGTTCGTAAACGTTAAGACCCGGAAATCGTTTTTACAAGAAAGAATTCATGTTTGGAAACCTAAATGACAGAAGAACTGAATGATTCTGATTTTTCTTCCTTGACAGAATCCCAATAGTTATGGTAAAAATATAATATGAGAATAGCAACCATCACACAACACTATCGGCACTTTGTATCTTCCCAATCCCTAATCCCACTCATCTGTGTCTTAACCGCCCTCTATTGCGGTTGCCAAGGCCAAACTTTCAACCTCAATATAGACGGTACCAGTTTTGAAATCGTAGAGAAATCCGGTGAACTGACGGAAAATGAGATATGGGACGGACGGGTCTATATTACCGACACTGTTACTGTGCCAGAGGGCATCACATTGACGGTTCGCGGTGGAACTATTGTCGGTTTTGAACCGATGGATACGCCGATCCTGCTGATTGTGAAGGGTGAACTTTATGCCGAAGGATCACCAGACCGCATGATCGTCTTCGGATCCTTGGGAAAACAGCGGATGCAAGAACAAGAACCGACAGCAGAGACAACCGCCTCTCCATTTGGTACGGATACATCTCTAAGAAGGCAACAAAGGGGCCTCGGTCAGATGGGTAAGAATACCCTAAAAGCAGAGCCACCGCGACCGGGAGATTGGGCAGGTATTCAAATTGAAACCACAAGTCCGAGTAGCCGTCTTACATATACGCGTATCCAACACGCGAACGTCGGTATCAGAATCCGAACAGATGCAGTTCAAGTCGAGAGAGGTTTGTTTAGTGAGAATAGAACGGGGGTAATTTGCGAAAACACGAATCCGACGATTAGCAGTAGCGAATTTAATAGGAACGGCACAGGTTGCAAATTCCAAGGGAGTGCAGCACCCGATGTAGAATACAGCGAATTTACGGCTAACCAGTACGGAATTGTATGCGAAGATGACTCCCGTCCGCGTATCCAGTATAATATTCTGCGTGCGAATTACGAAAACGCGATTATCTGTTATTCTACCGCCTCTCCGGAAATCGTCTCCAATAACATCACAAATAACGTCGGCTGGGCAGTCTACGATGGGGGTCGACTCCGAGACAATTTTATTCAAGGGAATAAACAGGTCGGCGGGAATATAGTAGAACTTGGTATCGGCGCACAGAGCGAGCAGTTTTACGGCGTAGAGGAAGTGTTTGAACCGAGGAATTCTCCGGTAGCGGAAGCAGGCGTGCCAAGCGAAAACTTCTAACAGGAAATTGAGATATGAACCGCCTCAAAGCCTATCTTGACCTGATCCGCTATCCACTCTTCGCAATTCCGATTGTCGCAACACTCCCGGGCGCGTTAATCGCAAGTCACGGGCAGTTTACAGGGCGCGTTGCAGCAGCACTCATCATTGCGCTGTTTGGCTACTTCGCTGGCATGATAAAAAACGACTATTTCCACCACGAAACAGACAAACAGACGAATCCAGAACGTCCGCTGCCATCCGAGCGACTGACACCGAAGCAAGCCATCGTTCCAGCAAGCCTTATTTACGGGTTATGTGTCCTTGGCGGTTTTTTGCTCAATTTTAAAGCAGGTTTGTTGGTGATGGGTTTAGTCGCCATTTCGCACCTCTACAACGCAATTTTCAAAGCGAAAGGGATCTTAGGAAGTCTTACATTACCGTTGGGGATCGGGTTCCTAAGCGTTTTCGGGGCATTGGCTGTCAGTGGCTCAGTTCCGCGTTTGGTGTGGTACGTCTTCGCTGCGACAACGCTTTACGATTTAGGCACGCATATCACGACGACGTTCAAAGATCTTTCACGCGATAGACAACTCGGCATCCTAACGACACCGATTCAGATCGGTGTTCGCCCGGCACTTTTAGTCTCTGCGGGGGCAACGGTACTCGCTTTCACTATTGCACTTCTGCCATACTGGTTGGAGCCAGACATTCAGAAGACTTATATCATTTGGGTCATCTTAGGCATTGTTGCCACTGTTGGCACCCGTATCTCACTCTATCTGCAGCCGAATGAAAAGAACGGTTATTTCGCACTGAAGGGCTCAATGATCAGTTCGATCCTTTTTTTTCCATGTCTTATCGGTGCGCAAGTATCCATCGCGGTCTCTGCGGCTGTCATCGTACCGTTGCTGTTGGGAACACTATTCCTGTTAAAAACGACGGGTCAAGAAGTATAACTCCGATTTTATGTCAAACAGATTAAGGAGGCAAATATCAAATATGAAAAATATTGTTTTGCTGATTACGGATACCTTTCGGTATGACAATTTAGGCGAACGGGCGAGGCGGCCCATTCGCACGCCGATGCTCGATAAATTTGAGGCAGAGCGTGCAACGGCTATCGACAAATTCTATATGAGCAGTTTCCCAACGGTTCCACACCGAACAGATATTATGACCGCAACAGTCGGGTGGCCCCACTACCCATGGCAGCCCATCGATCTGAGTGGACGAAGCATAATATCGAGACTTCTGAGCGATCAGGGATACGCAACACAACTGATATGCGACACCCCACACCTGTTCAACGTCCGCTTCCAGCATTGCTTCGATGCCGCTTTCCAACATCGTGGACAGGAGGGAGACAAACCGCTTCTCCACCTCAACGACGAGATAAAAATCGTTATGCCAAATGAGAAAACCCGACCCCATCCAGCGTTCCGTGGCCACACACTGCCCAACACGCACCGCTGGACGAACCGCTATTATCAATACGAGACAGAGACCTTCTCAAGCAGAACCGCCGAGACGACGGTACGCTGGTTAGAAGAGAACCACCGTTCAGGTCCCTTTTTCCTCTGGGTAGATTTCTTCGATCCGCACGAACCGTGGGACCCACCTGAATATCTCGTCAAACGCTACGATCCCGATTATACCGGTCCACCGATGTTACATCCGAACTACGGCCTGTCGTCTCTCTTTACGGATGCGGAGCTGCACAATCTCTGGGCACACTACGCCGGTGAAGCGGAACTCGTTGATCGACATATCGGACAGATTCTGCAGAAGGTAGAAGACTTAGATCTATGGGACGACACACTCGTCGTTGTCTTGTCCGACCACGGGATGTCTATTGGTGAACACAGCAGGACAGGTAAATCCAATATTGACCCGAAAGATGAACGCTATTGGCCCACGTACCCGGAAATTAACCATGAGATGTTCTTGGTGGCTGGTGGAGATGTTCCGCAAGGGCAACGTCTTGATCTCATTGCACAACCGATGGATATTATGCCGACACTCTGTGAATTGGCGGGCGTTACTTTGGAGCCGCCAAAACCGTTTGAGGGACGCTCCTTTGCACAGGCTCTCCTTAATGGTGATACACAGCACAGAGAATACGCCGTAACCGGTTGCCATATCCGGGCACAAGGGGACAGCGTGCCACGCCGAGCGACAGTACCATTCCTCGTCACGGAACACTGGGGATATGCACCTGTCGGTGAATATGGTAGACCCGAGTTGTTTGACTTACCCGCAGATCCGATAGCCGAGAACGACATCGCGGCGGACAACATGGATTTGGTCAAGGAGCTGCATGAAATGTTTATGGCGCATCTCACGGAGCATAACGCCCCTGAGAATTTTCTTGACCTCTGGAAAGAAGAACCTTCTGGTGACGGGAAAGGTAAGTGGTCTATTGACTATCCAGAAGAGGATGATGAATAGGAAATTGGCAAAAGGGCAGGATACCAGTGTATTCTGCCTTTTTTGCTTTACGAAAGTTTAGGGCTGAGACTATAGTCAAAACGCCGTGCAGTGCGCGAATCTTGGAGACTCCCCGCGACAACTTACCCCAAATTGGCGGACGTTGCCATCCACCCCAAGTTGTCATGACTCAGTAATCGGGCGATGAAATCCCGCCTACAAAGGACATCTCGGTTTTGGAGGAACAAGGAAACATCGCCTGTCTCGGCCCAAAGGCACACCCTAACAGGTTATGCGACGAGCTTCCCCATTCCCCCTTGCAAGTAGGGGAATTTTGGTTTTCGGAGGGGCGAGGTCGCCTCGCCCGTTTTTATCTACCCCCCCCCTACTCCCCCCCGCAAGCACGGGGGAATTGAAAGAAAAACCACGCGCAGGCAGAAAGCGGAATGGCAAGGCTGAGGGTTTTCTGATTATCGTAGGTCGGGTAGAGCGCAGCGAAACCCGACAGGCCCCTTGCCATTCGCAAATTTAACGCAAGCATTCTTAAATCGAAAACCCTCAGGCTACTTGCGTATTAACATTTTCCGCGTTGCGGTGAACTCGCCCGCGGTCAAGGTGTAGAAATAGACACCACTCGCCACAGGTTCG
>RKRO01000402.1 GCA_007571355.1 Candidatus Poribacteria bacterium
TTACGAACATCTGTACGGTAATCGTAAACAGGAAATCCCATCCTGATACCTCCATGCACTTTTGACCTAAATATAGCATTTCCCCAGAAAAATGTCAAGAGCAACTTCGTTATTTCCAACGTTCAGTTCTGCATTCCTTATTTTTGTTGACAACCACTTGCAATATGCATAGAATATTCCCAAAAGACCAATACTCGATTTTTGAATCTGGAAGGATATTTTGACTATGGATTTGACACGTCAACCGCCACGTCGTCCCTCAAACCTTGCAGTCGCTGGGATTGTCGGTGCTGCACGAATGACAGACAAAGCACGCGCCTATAATAACGAAACCCTCGGCGAGTATATCTACGGTGAAAACTCCGGGTTGGATCAGCGCGTCTTAACGTTCTTGGGAATATCAGCCAACACTTATGCCGATGCAGCTGGGGAACACGACGATATCGCACTTGGGAATTGGGTGCTTGAAACGAGTGAAAAGACTACAGCAGAAATCGCAGAGTTTAATGATACCGAACTGAGTCAACTGCCCGATACCGACGCTCACAAACAACGCCTGAAGGATCGGCTTGCTCGCTATGCCCCCGGCAGAACCGACATCACAACCGTGTTACAATCGATGGAACTCGACGATTGGGGCAGTTTCTGGCAGGTCGACCTCACCGAGGGACCGCCTCGCAGCGCACGCACCAAAGATATTGCAGGCATCTGCGGTGTCGCACGCATGGCGGATAAAGCACGTGCCGAGCGCGCGGGGAAGATCGGCGCATACAAATACGGCGACGATTCTGGACAAGATGTACGTATCCTCACCTTCCTCGGTATTTCGGCAGCCGATTTTCAAGAAGCAGCGGTTAACAACCCGAACGATCTGGAAATCGGTGCATGGGTACTGGAAAACTGTGGTAAATCGCAGGATGAGATTGATACTTTCAACGAAACGTTGGTGAACTACGGACCCAATGAAGCGTCACAGGAACGGTTTGACACCCGCATCCAAGAAGTAGACCCGAGTCGCACGGACATCACCACATGGGTGGCACTGCAGGATTTGGACGACCAACTGAGTTTCGGCATTGTTGATCTTAACCGCCGCGCGCCTCGGAGTCCATACAACACCGATGTCTACGGCATGGTACAACTTGCACGGTTGATTGACAAGGGACGCGCTGCCAATAATAACACACTCGGTGCATATTTTTATGGTGGAGATTCAGGGATTGATCGAGCGACGCTTGCATTTCTCGGTGTCTCCCCTACAGAATTCGCTGAGAAACTTAAAACGCTATCAACCGATGCAGAGGTTGAGGCATGGTTGAAGGCAAATCACTCGAAGAGCGAAGCCGACATTGCGGCATACAATGAACGAATGATCCAGATGGGACCTACGGATGAACGTTATCAGGCATTAATGGCGAAAATGATTGATCGGATAGCCCCAGACCGCACCGACATCAATACATGGTTTGCGCTGATGCTGCTCGATGATGAGAAGACGTTTACGTCGTAAATTGATTGGGGCAAACGTCCGTTGGGTAGAGCATCGGGCGAAACCGAACTTCTTAACGTGAGCTTGATAAAAGTTGGACGTATGTAGCGTCCACTGTTCATTGATGTCCGCTACGGCACAAACTATGAAGTTTGTGCTACACTTCACGTTTCTGTGCTGCGAAAATAGAACCCGTAACACAGCCGAAAGGATTAATCAAACTGGCGTTCTTACCATTTTAGCCGACACGGTGGGATGAATGATGAAAAATCTTGAAGCGATTGCGGCTGTTCAGTCAGGGAAAAGTTCAGTTGCCAACGCCGCATGGTGGGGATTCGACCCGGAAGACGCAACAGAGCCCCTACAAGCAGCGATTGATTCCGGTGCCAAGCGGCTGGTTGTTCCGAATATGCGCGCCGATTGGATCGTGCGGCCCATCAGGCTTGCCGGAAACCAAGAGATAATTTTTGAACCTGGGACAGTTGTCTCGGCAAAACGGGGGGAGTATCGCGGTAGAGGCGACTCCATGTTCACGGCGCAAGATGTCGAGAATCTCACCATCCGTGGATATGGTGCGACCTTCCGGATGTGGAAACAGGACTATATCACAGGGCTGGTGCTCGAACAGATGGGTTGGAACCGATGGTATGGACAGTACGAGAAGGCAGAGTGGCGGATGACACTCGCGATTCGAGGTTCTAAAAACGTAAGCGTCGCAGGCTTAACGCTCGAAGATAGCGGTGGAGACGGTATCTACGTCAACGGCAGCAAGGAACGTTCCTATTCTGAAAAGGTCCATCTACGCGACATCGTCTGCAATAACCACTACCGACAAGGCATCAGTATCATCAGTACCGAAAACCTTAAAGTCGAAAACTGCTCGTTTTCAAACACGTGGGGAACGCCACCTTGCTCTGGCGTAGATATTGAACCTGACAAAAGCGAACAACGCATAAAGAACGTCCTATTCTCTGGCTGCAAGTTTATTGACAACGCTGGGGACGGTATCGAAGTCTTCTTGGCACACACCACCGACAAAACCGACGACGTGACAATGCGCTTTGAAAATTGCTACATTAGCAGTCAACACGGGACCGGTATCCGTGTATCCAAAATTAGAGACGATGGCCCCGGTGGCAGTATTGAATTTGATAACTGCACAGTGGAGAGCACTATCGGCTACGGTATCAAGGTTCAGGAAAAATCGGTGAAAGGTGCACGCGTGACCTTCGCGAATTGCAGTGTCATCAACGCCGCCAGTGATCGGCAGTTTGGTGGCGAGTGGTCTCCGATTTCGCTATCGCTGCCGCAAACGAACATCGTCCAAAGCATGGGCGGCATCGACTTCATCGACTGTTTTGTTGAGGACAGCCATGACCGTCCAGCTGTCGAGTTCACACAACCGCAAAGCGATTTTCCGCTTCACGACATCACCGGAACCGTCACAGTCTTGAACCCAAACGGTGTCCGTGCTGAATTGGGTCTATCGCGTGAGAAATTCTCGTTGATTGTCGAGGAATATCAATAGAACGCTGGCACTGCCCAAACTATACATTAGGATTCAGAACGATGGAAACCCAGAAACAAGCATTTTCTGCTGAACCTTTACCCACAGATGCTCTGAATGCTATTTTGGAGGATTTCTATCAAAATGGCGCAACGATTATTCGAAATGTGCTCTCACGTGAAGAGTGTGAACGGATTGTTGCGCGCGTTGATGAAATCTTCTCGGAACCTTACTTCTTACAGATGCGCAATGTCAAAGGC
>RKRO01000367.1 GCA_007571355.1 Candidatus Poribacteria bacterium
CATAAAAATGTGCATTTATTTTTAGATTTTACGATAAAAGTATTTACGGAATTTACTCTATTGTTTGAGGAATTGCCTAACTTGGTACCGTTTGCCATAGCGTGCACAGGTTGGACGATGAGTTGGTTTTGTAAAATCAATATCGTTGTCCGCCTAAAGGATGCACACGCATCACCTCGTTTCCACGTGGATCAATAACCTTGACAGCGACGCACGCATGTTCACCAACGGGGAATGGAAACGATTCGGTGCCGCTGAATTTTTCAAAACTGTCGGTGTCAATTACACCCTTGAGGGCACTAGCGATTTTGTCCCAAGCCTTTTTGTCAGGAAAGAAGGCTTGGGCGATACAAAACGTACGCCCATCATAATCGGAATCGACGAACCATGCGGCGACTTTATCCGCACCAGCGGAACGGACAGTGCTGTCTACCGGATCGTAGATGTCTACGCCTTCCATTTTGACGATGTATTCTCCGTTGGCTGTTTCTTCAAGCTCCGTGCGCGGGAGTCCAAAAACAGTAAACAACTGACTGGCGGGTGTGTCCTTGAGCAGGTCGCCCATAGCGACATCAGGGTTGATGTGTGCGATATGGACGCGCACACTCGGATTCGGATCGTCTTGGATGGCGGCTTGTGCGGCACCATCGAAACTGAAACCCGCGAAAACGAGGTCATCGTATCCATACCGGTACGCGGCACGCAGGCACTGTTCGACTTGCATCGCGGTTACGGGGCCGTGTTGCGGTCCGAAGACGACTGCGACGCGGCGTTCCGCTTCGTCTTCTTCCCAACTGCCTTCAGCGTGAAGGACATCGCCTTCCAACGGATCAAGGGTGGCGAATTTCAGTTTTTGGGTGTTGGGAAACTGCACACCGTCCTCGCGTAACAGACGAATCATCTGATCAAGGTGCGCCTCCGCATTGACAGCGTGGTGTTCAGTTGTCTCGGCATCAAAAGTGTCTTGTGCTGCTTCCGGTGCACCGCCGATAGGTGACTCAGTCGTAGAACTACTTAACACATTATGAGTGGGGGGGGGTAATTCTCAGTAAATGTCTCGGTGTAGAGGGACTCCTCAGCGGGTTGGACTGCCTCTACTGTAAAGGGCCCGCTCACCCGTATCCGCTTCTTGTCTGTAGCTGGTTGATCGACTAACTCCTCACCTTCGGAAGATGCATCGATGCAAGCGTTCACTTCGTCCATCTTTGCGCGCCACGTTTTCCGATAATCGGTGAGGGCTTTCTGGAGTGCTTTGGGCCAGTCGGGATCGGTATCAAAAGGCACCTCCCACTCTTGCCAGACATCTTTGGGCAGCTGCCAGCGGCGCATGTCAGCATCGGTGACGGCTCTTTTACCATCCCGCGCCTGTTTCTCTGTGAGTTTCGCGAGCAGTTTCGTGCGGGTATCTTGGGTAACTGCTGCCAAGGCGAGGTTTAACGTATTCAGTTTCTCTTTTAGCATCGGCTCATACTTTGCGAAGATGGGGTCAAGTGCTGTGTTTTGGGCGATGCTCTTGAGGGTAATATGTGGGACTATTTTATTCTCAAAGCCTCCCGCAACGCCTTTGGAATCGTCTTTGAATTTGTAGTACTCGTAGGAGTTTGTTAAGAGGCGTTGCCGCGCTAAGGCGATGGCGACGCGGCTGGTATCCATTGTTATCCAGCGTCTGCCCCACTGTTCGGCGACGTAGGCGGTAGTACCACCACCACATGTTGGATCAAGAATAATATCCCCAGGATCAGTGGACATTAAAATACAACGCTCTATAACTCTATCTTGAGTTTGGACCACATAAAATCTTTCGTTGGCTTTACCAGAAGTATCCACCCAAGCATTTGTTAAACGTTTTACAGGGAAATCCTCGTGATATTTCTTAAACCATGGTTTTATGCCCCGACTTTCTAACCGGTTTGCTAAATTAAGTCTTTGCAGACCTTCAACACTTGTTTTCCAATGACTTTTTGAATCTGTATAATGCGTAGTCCCCTCAAATGTAAAAGGAGGTCTATCAGAACCCGCGCCAGCAGAAGTTAATCCTGAAAGTTGATACACTTTAGCATCAGCTAAAAGTAAATTTGTGTTCGCTTTCTCTTTGGGAGTTAAGGGACGATCTTTCAAATCAATGGTAACACCCCAAGACCCTCCTTTGGTTTCACGAGCCCATTCATCACACCGTTTATCGATAAATAGTTGACGATATTTGAGATATTCTATATCCCTTGCATACCACAGTAAATAAAAGAGGTTGTTATCTAGCAAATTCCTTTGTGTTGTAGTCTTGAACACTGATATTTGAGAAACAAAATTATCAGGTTTAAATACCTCGTCCATCAAATTGCGTACAAGATGCACATTCTCCTCACCAATTTGGACAAAGACACTCCCGCTGTCTGTCAATAAGTCTTTGGCAACGATGAGCCGGTCGCGCAGATAGGCGAGGTAGGAATGGATGCCGAGCGTCCACGTATCTCGGTACGCCCGAATTTGTTCCGGTTCGCGGGTTAAATCCTGTGCCCTGTCTTTTACATCCCGTTGGAATACAGTCGGTTGGAAATTGGAGGCGAATTTTATACCGTAGGGTGGGTCCATGTAAATCATCTGCACCTTGCCAGCAAGGTTCTCTCGGTGTGCAAGGGAGCTCATCACGGTGAGGCTATCGCCGAGGATGAGGCGGTTTGCCCAATCCACGTCGTGTTCGTAGAAATCCACTGCTTTGCTATAGTCCTGCTGCGGATCTGCGAAGAGTTCACGCTGGACGTTTTGGCGTTCTGCGACCTTCAAGATGGCTTTCGCACTGACGCGCTCGTGGATATGCAACGCAACCGGATCGACGGCGAAAGATTTTGCTTCGTGTTTGCCAGCCCATTCCAGCCACGGGGTGTGGTGTTGGAGGGCATTGGCGAGGGTTTTCGCTTCTTCAGCAGTAAGTGCGCGTTGTTGTGCAATCTGCAAGAGTTCAGGAAGTTTGTCTGCGTCTCCGTTTGGGTCGGATCGGAGGTTGGGTGGCAGGTGTGGGGTGTAAGCGTATGCCTGCTTCGGTGTCTCTTTGATTTTCCCGTGTGCGGCGATGCCTGCGGGTGGATTGTTTTTTCGGGTTGCGGTGTCGTGTCGGTAGTCTTGGACTTCTTTTTGTTGGGTGGTGCGTTTCTTTCTTGCCATTCTGTGTTCCTTTGTGAAAATTGAAAATATTCGATAGATTTGTTCTTTTTCCTTGAGAATAAAAACCAGTCTGTGACTCAACCTATCATGTAA
>RKRO01000195.1 GCA_007571355.1 Candidatus Poribacteria bacterium
AGATTAATACTCATCGGAATCCAGCCTCGCTCGCCAGCAAGAACGAGTGTATCAGATCTCGGAGACGATCCTGCCATTGCAATCGGCGGATGCGGTTTCTGATACGGTTTCATGTGGACACTCACAATATTTGGGCGGTCTTCAGGAATCTTAAATTCCCAGAAATCGCTCTTGTAATGTCCGGGTTCTGGATCCGTCCAAATCTTGAGGACCGCCTCGATTCCTTCTCGGGTCGACTGCCGTCTGTCCCCGTCCGCCAGGAACATCTCCGCGTCGCTCGGTGTGGAACTGGAGCCGACCCCCCAATGGAAACGTCCGTGCGTTTGATGGTCCAGTTGTGCAATGCGATGCGCCACAACTGCGGGATTGTGGATCGGCATACATGTAATTCCTGTGCCGAAAATAATGTTCTCTGTCATCGCAGCCGCTTTTGCAATAAAAAGATCGGGAGACGGAATATTCTCCCACGTAAACGTGAAATGCTCACCAATGTAAGCTTCCTTGTAACCCAACTCGTCCAATACCACCATCTGTTCAATATCGTGATCCAGCGTCTTGGTGGTGTCACTACCAGGGGGATGCAAAGGCATTGTGAAAAATCCGAGTTCCATTTTTTAATTTTTCCTTGCGGAGCAATAACGGCAATTTGGATATTGACGGTTTTCGCGTTAGAGTCGCCTGCGCCGTTGTTGCAGGCTACGCGCTTTTGCTTACGCTCTCAAAAGGATATGTTTCTAAACTTGACAAAATCAGTCGGATGTGTTACTGTTTTTACGAAACTTCGAGTATTGGGTAAAATTAGCACAAACCCGAATATTTTTCAAGTATTCTGTTGTCAATAAGGAGAAAAGTTAAGTTATGTTTATGAGGATTTTTATTTTAATTTCTGTTATGCTACTCTTTGCTCTGACAGGATGTGAACACGTAAGTGAAATGGTTCCACCCGATACCCCTGCTCCAGCCATGGAGGCGACATTAAAAATTGGTGTGATTCAACCGTCAAACACCTTTACAACCTTCAGCCAAGGTGCTGAAACGGCTCGTGTCCAAATCAATGAAAAGGGGGGTGTACTGGGTATGGAAATAGCGTTTATCCGTCGAGATAATCAACCGGTGGCAAGTGAACCCCCAACACCAGAAGCCAGCGTCACTGCCGCCAAAGAACTCATTGAAATGGAAGATGTCTTTGCTCTCCTGGGTCCCGTTTACTCCAGCAATGCCGTCGAAGTCGGTCCGATTGCGCAACAAGCACAACGGCTCATGCTTCCTGGTTCCAGCGGTTCAAACGTACCAGCAGTTGGAGACTATGTTTTTCTGATTACGGTACCGAATCCGTTTCAAGGAAAGGTAATGGCAGGTTTCGCCATGAACCCGAATGAACTTGGCGCGAAAACGGCAGCAACGATTATAGAGGAAGGCGATGACTATACGATTGACCTCGTGCAAGCATTTGAGGCGGCTTTTGGGCAAAATGGCGGCGAAGTTGTTCATAGCGGTGCCTATTCCGTAGGGGAGACCACCTTTACCGCACTGCTCACAGAAATTCACAAGGTTCAGCCTGACGTTATTTTCTGCCCCGGTTTTCAGCCAGAAGTGCCATTGTTAATAAAGGAAGCGAGACACATCGGTATCACAGCGACCTTCCTCGGTGGCAGTGCGTGGGATGATAGGGAACGATTTCTCAGTATTTTAGACGATAACAGTGTGTTAGATGGCAGTTATTATCCGACTAATTTCTCGGTTGCGACACAGGACGCGGATGTGCAGGCATTTGTGAGTGGTTACACTGCACTCTTCGGAAGTCCACCGGATGGCATCGCCGCGTCAGGCTATGATGCGATGCGACTCTTGGCACGCGCGATAGAGACAGCAGGTTCACTTGACCGCGTTGTGGTTCGCGATGCCTTCGCTGCAGTCAGTGGTTACAAAGGTGCTACAACTATTTCGCATTACGATGCGAACCGCCACCCTGTCAAAAGCCTCGCAATTCAAGTGATCCAAAATGGACAGGTTGAACACTACAAAGTTGTGGAACCGTAGCACACAAGAGGACAATGTAGGAGATGCCACCAATGCGCACAAAGGCTTTTTTGATTGACCTGGATGGGACACTCTATTTTAAAGGCGAACCTTGCCCTGGTGCAATTGAAGCCATTAACGACTTGCGTCAGAGAAAATATCAACTCCGGTTTTTGACAAACACGACGGCTAAAACTCCGAAGATGCTCCACGAGCAGATGAGATCACTCGGCTTTGACATCTACGAAGATGAGATCTTCAATGCAACTTACGCCTGTCTCCAATATCTACGCTTGCAACCGAAGAACCGTTGTCACTTTATGGTCGATGGTGCCGTCAAAGCGTTTTTCAAAGAGATACCCGTAGATGACGAGGCACTGGATTTTGTTGTCGTTGGGGACTACAGTGACGGGTTTGATTTTCACACTTTGAATCACGCCTTTCGTCTGTTAATGGACGGGGCTGAACTGATAGCATTACAAAAGGGTCTCTATTGGTTCTCTTCTGAAGGAGTGTTCTTAGATTGTGGTGCGTTTGTGACACTCTTGGAAGCAGCGGCGGGCAAAACCGCCAAAGTCATGGGCAAGCCGAGTGAGACGTTCTTCAAAATTGCGCTTGAGAGTCTGCAGCTTTCTCCAAGTGAAGGGATTGTCATTGGCGATGACATCACTTCTGACATCGTTGGTGCAGAAAGAATGAAGATGCGGAGTATCCTCGTCCGGACTGGAAAGTTTAAGCCCAGTCAATTGGAAAACCCTGTCGCGAAACCGACATGGGTGCTTGAGGATGTTTCAAGGTTAACACAACTTTTTTAACCAAAGTGTTTGGAACAATAAAATATTGGTGAGAATTTTATGTGGGATGTTACCGACAAATGGGGTAACCATATTGAGTTAACTGATGAAAGATGGCAGCACATCGTTGAACATCACTGGGAATTAAGATACTCCCTTGATAAAATTCTTTCAACTGTCCGAACTGGGAGAAGAAAACAGGCGTTGATGGATCCACACAAATACACATACTATAAAGATTTTGAGGGGCTTCCTCACAATTACACCCGTATTGTTGTTATTGTTAAATTGATACGGAACAATTTCATAATTACGGCATATCCAATAAGAAAAAGGAGATAAGATGAATAACCACCAAAATAGAATGAAAATTTTCTATGACCGAGAGGTTGATGTCCTCTATGTAGCACGGGGAAATCCTGAATATAC
>RKRO01000247.1 GCA_007571355.1 Candidatus Poribacteria bacterium
GAAGAGATATATCTTCTCGAAAATCGGCTTAGTTCATCAACAATAACTCATAATGACATATTAGCACATTTCAAGACAAACGTCAAATCCTTTTGCTAATAAAGTTTAGGGATTTAATAACGTTTGACAAAAACATGCTCTTCTGATAATCTAATGGCAAAATTGAGGAGAGATGCCACTAATAGGAGACAGTTCTATGTATAAAACTGCGATGTTAGGGTGCGGGGGGCGCGCCCGTCAGCACGCAGCCGCGTATCGCTTCGTCAAACGTGGAAAGCTCGCTGCTATCTGCGATATGAACGAAGAACGACTTCACAACTTTGGGGACGACTTCGGGATTTCATCACGCTACACCGACTTGGACGAGATGCTAAAAAAAGAGAAACCGGATGTGCTTCATATCGTTACAACCCCCGTGGACCCGAGTAGTGAGGAACGTCTCCGCTATCCGTTGATGAAACAGGCATCTGACCATGGCGTGCCAGCGGCGATTGTTGAGAAACCGGTTGCGATTGAAGGTGAGGATTGGAAACAGATTGCGGGGTTAGCGGAAAAGACCAAAACGAAATTTGTTGTCAATACACAACTCGACTTCCATCCGAAGAATTTGGAACTAAAAAAAGATGTCGACGCAGGACGGATCGGCGAGATTCGGTTTATTGATGCCAGCGCGCGTAGTAGACCCTCCGAGCAAGGGGGACACGTGCTACAACTGGTGTCGTCCTACATTGATAACTCGCGTCCAGTCCGTGTTCTTGGACAGACTTTTGGAGAAGAGAGTTTAAATTCTGCTCCTGGGCATCCCGGTCCGCTGCATGCTGTCGCCCACGTCTTGTATGAGAACGGTGTCCACGTCTCTCTTGCATTCGGAACAGAGATGGCACAAAAGGCATCCGATACCGCCGGTGTCTACGATCACAAACGTGTCTTTGTCGTTGGAACAAAAGGGTTTGTGCATTGGCGTTTCAGCAGTTGGGAACGTTCAACATTGGACGGCGGCTATGAAAGCGGTACACTCGATTATAGCGAGCAGGATGTCGTCGCGCAGGGTAACCTCACCGAAGCCGTTTTCGATTGGCTTGACGATGAGAGCAATGTGCATCCGACACATCTCAAGCAATCTCTTGCGGAATTCAACCTGCTTTTAGGAATTTACCACAGTGGCGTAACCAATCAGATTATTGACCTTCCGTTTGAACCGCCTGACGGCTTGATTGATTTACTCCGAGAGAAACTATAAAAAATTGACTTGTATTTTTCCGCGTTAACATCTAACCTATTTCGGCTTGATATTGGAAATAGTATTGAAGGAGACATTTTATGTATAAAACTGCGTTCTTAGGGTGCGGGGGACGCGCCCGTGCGCACGCAAGTGCCTACCGTTTTGTCGAACGCGGCAAAATTGCCGCAATCTGTGATATGAACGAGGAGCTACTCAATAAATTTGGAGACGATTTCGACGTTTCCTCACGCTACACCGACCTTGATGAGATGCTTGAGAAGGAAAAACCGGATGTCCTTCACATCGTCACAGCACCGGTGCTACGCGGCACCAACCAACGTATCCGCTATCCGTTGATGAAACAGGCATCCGATCACGGCGTTCCTGCAGCGATTGTGGAAAAACCGATTGCTGTTGAGAGCGAAGATTGGAAGCAGATCGCCGAGTTAGCCGAAGAGACACAAACGAAGTTCGTTGTCAATACGCAACTTAACTTCCACCCCCAAAACTTGGAATTAAAACGGGATGTCGCGGCAGGCAAAATCGGCGAGATTAAGTTCATTGATGCAAGCGCGCGCAGCACACCTGTTGACCAGGCACCGCATGTGCTACAATTGGTATCGTCCTATATTGATAATTCGCGTCCAGTACGCGTGTTGGGTCAAATCGCGGGAAGAGAGCAATTAGATTCTGCACAGCCGTCTCCGATGCATGCTGCTGGACAAGCCATATATGAGAACGGTCTCCACGTCTCTCTCGCATTTGGTACCGGCATGGGAACGTTAGCATCAGACAGCGAGAGTCGGGTTGCACATAAACGTGTCTTTGTCGTTGGGACGAAAGGTTCCGTGCATTGGCGGTTTAGCAGTTGGGAACGCGCAACACCTGAGGGCGGTTATGAGGGCGGTCCGCTGAACTATGGTGAACAGGATATTGCTGCACAAGGCAATCTTACTGAGGCTGTCTTTGACTGGCTTGACGATGAGAACAACGTGCATCCGACGCATCTCAAGCAGTCGCTCGCGGAGTTCAACCTCCTCTTAGGGTTATACTATAGCGGGATCACAAACCAAATTATTGATCTCCCGTTTGAACCCCCCGATGGATTGATGGACTCGCTCCGAGAAAAGTTGTAAGAATGACCCCTAAACAATAAAATATTGAAGGAGATATTTTTGTGTATAAAACCGCAATGTTAGGGTGTGGTGGACGCGCCCGCGCACACGCTGATGCTTACCGCTTCGTCAAAGGCGGGAAACTCGCCGCAGTCTGTGATATGAATGAAGAATTACTCAACAAATTCGGAGACGACTTCGGGATTTCATCACGCTACACCGACTTGGATGAGATGCTTGCAAAAGAGAAACCCGATGTTCTTCACATCGTCACAGCACCCGTGCTGCGAGGCAGCAACGAGCGCATCCGTTATCCACTGATGAAACAGGCATCTGATGCAGGTGTGCCAGCGGCAATTGTTGAAAAACCGATTGCCGTTGAAAGTGAAGACTGGAAGCAGATCGCTGGGTTGGCAGAAGAGACACAAACGAAGTTCGTCGTCAATACACAACTCAACTTCCACCCCCAAAACTTGGAATTGAAAGCAGATGTCGCGGCAGGACGGATCGGAGAAATTAAGTTCATTGATGCAAGCGCGCGCAGCACACCCGTTGACCAAGGCCCGCACGTGCTGCAGTTGGTGTCCTCTTATATTGATAACTCGCGTCCAGTCCGTGTTCTTGGACAAATCTCTGGCGGCGATCACTTGGATTCAGCACAGCCGTCGCCGCAATATGCAAGCGCACGCGTGCAGTACGAAAACGGACTCCACGTCTCTGTCGCATTCGGTACAGCTATTGCGCCGACTGCGTCCGATGACCCGGTCGTCTTTTTCCACAAACGTGTCTTTGTCGTTGGGACGAAAGGTTTCGTGCATTGGCGTTTCAGCAGTTGGGAACGCTCAACCCATGAAGGGGGTTATGAAGGCGGTCCGCTGAACTACGGCGAACAGGATGTCATTGCACAAGGTAACCTGACCGAGGCAGTCTTTGATTGGCTCGACGACGAGAGTAAGGTTCATCCGACGCATCTCAAACAATCGCTCGCGGAGTTCAACTTGCTCTTGGGAATTTACTATAGCGGTATCACCAATGAAGTCATTGAACTCCCCTTTGATCCACCTGATGGTTTGATGGATCAATTGCGAGCCAAACTGTAGCACAAGTTCTTATCCCTTCGGCACGTCAAGTCCTCCGTTCACTGTATGGTGAGGTATTGCCCTCACCATACACGCTTGTAGACATGTAAAACTAAACAACCTTGCCTCTGTTTCAGAGTCATTCAATTGTCGTAAATCATTTTTGTAAGAGGGATTTGTAACCCCGATTTATGCTGACAGCTGCTCACCTATTTCTGATAATGCTCAGAAAATCGAAAACTCAATGGCTCTTGCCTCTGCTCTAAAAAGTGTTGTATTTGTATATTTTTTGTGCTATAATCCCTTTTTAAATTATAGCGCGAAGCAAGAACGTGTCGTACAAGATGCAGGAGATAGGGACGACTCCCCATTTTTTTCGCGACATATAGGAGATCACTATGTTAACACGGATCTTTACTATCACGCTCAGCGTGGCGTTTACTTTGGGTATCAGTCTAACTGGTTCCCCTGATATTACCGAGGATATGATTGCAGCAGCATGGCTGTTTGATGGTGATGCTGAAGATGTCTCTGGAAACGGGTTTGATGGCGAAGTAAAAGGTGGCAAATTTGTCACTGGCAAAATCGGTGACGCGATTGAACTCAACGGTACAACCGAATGGATCGAAATTCCAAAACGGATCGGCGAATTTGAAGAAATTACTTTTGCCCATTGGGTCAAATCCACTGGACGAGAAGCACAATGGCGCGTCTTTTTCAACGTCAACGGTTGGAAAGGAGGCGACATCCACTACCAGATGCACCCGAATAATAAAGTTGAGTTCTCCATTAACGGGAACCCGGGTGGCAACGACACCTTCGCTAATTATATGTTGGCAGGCGATCAGATGGATAAGTGGGTACATATCGCAACCGCCTATAGCGCGCCGGAGAAGAAAATCCGCTTTTACATTAATGGCGAACTCGATATAGAAAACGATTGGGGCGGCAACCCGGGTGTACTTGATCCTGCCCGAATCGGCGATTGGGGTCAATCCAGACAGTGGGAAGGATTAATTGACGAATTTATTATCTTCAACACCGTTCTCAGTGAAGACGACATCCAAGCCGTTATGAACGACGGTTTTGAAACAACGCTCGCTGTAGATGCAAAAGAGAAACTCGCTGTCACATGGGGAAGCCTAAAAAAATAAATAAAGAGATTTGCAATATGAACTCTCCCAGAGTATGGATTGTGAGTATTTGTGCAGTTCTTCTGTTGTTTGGAAACGCGACAGCAAAAACACTGTTCTTCGACGATTTTGAGGGAAATGCTGAACTTGAATGGCCGGATATGCCGACGCTAACAGTTGAAAAAGACCCCGGCAATCCAGGTAACAACGTCCTCGTTTTCGACACAACGCATGATAACAACAATGTCGATGCACTCTTCCTTGAAGGTTTTGAAGATTTGACGGACTACACGATGCGGGCAAAATTCAACATCGTTGGCGAGACTGCGAATTTTGCCGCATTTGGTCTGATTGTGCGCGCAGAGCTAGCAACTAAATACATGCTTGTCGAACCTGCACAGAAACGGTTGTGTTGTGGCGACCCACGCGAAAACGTCCTCAATGTTTTTGAACGCGGTGAGGCTTGGCCCATCGTTGCTCAAGGGGACATTGATATCAACCTTGACGAGTGGCATGAACTGTCGGTCACTGTGGAAGACAAGAAGTTGACAGCCTCACTTGATGGAAAACAGATTGTTGCATACGGTAAAGTCGCCTATCCGAAAGGTGGGTTCGGCATCCGCAAGTGGCAGTCAAAAACACTCATTGACGATGTGGAAGTCTTTGATAAAGGTGGTTCAAGCCTTGCAGTCGCACCGCACGGCAAACTTCCAACAGTATGGGGCACACTTAAGGCGAATTACTAACCTACCGATCCCTCAACGGGGCGGATACGTTAGTTTCAACAATATCAGTGTAGCGCATCCATGAAACGCGCAACATTGCCACACGTGGATTACGGTCCACATACATTGGCATAACCAACGTATGGGAAGCATCTTACTTATCGTTTTCGGGATATTTATCTTTATTGTGGGTGTCCTGATTCTGTTCCAAATTTTGCAAGTGATTTTCGCATTCGTGTTCGCCGTCGCTCTGTTTATCATTGTTGTCGGCGGTGCCTTTCTAATTCTCAGGAAGATCTTTTACGAATAAGAGAGGCTAACTAAGGCTCCACTTGCAGATTTCCCATATCTTCAACCGATCAAAGGAGATTCAATTGTGTCAGGAAAATTTAACTTTGTGCTATTAATTTTCGGTATCACTCTCATCACAACGAGCCTCCCTGCCCAAATCGTTGAAGACGGATTGGTCAGTTATTGGAGTTTCGATGCAGACAAAATCAGTGGAAAAAACGTCACAGATGGAACAGGCAATTACAACGGTACCATCAGCGGTAACCTGAAAAAGGCAACGGGTAAGATCGGTGATGCGTTAGAATTTGACGGAGATGAAACCAATTTCGTCGAAATTGACAAACCTGAAGAGTTTGACTTCAACAGCGATTTCACTTGGTCGGCATGGATTAAGACCGATAGTTCAGGGCCCGGTGTAATTTTTGCGAAAACTGGGGGGCCTGGCACTGATGATATGGGACCTAAAACCCTTTGGGTGCGTAATGGGGTCCTTAATTTGGATACTGGTTGGGTCGGCAATGTTGCGGATACGGAAAACATTGCTGATAATAAATGGCACCACATTTCTGTCGTCGGTATTCCGGAGGACAGTATAGTCCAATTTTTCGTTGATGGCCAGGCGACAGCCGAAGGCGCACTTAATCTCGCCGAACACCCTGAAGACGGATGGGATACGCAGCACGTCTTTATCGGTTTAGATGGCAGAGCGGATGGCGAATTCGGGGTGTTCACAGGTATCGTTGACGAATTTAGCGTCTACAACAAAGCCCTTGAAGAAGCCGAAGTCAATCAGAACTTCAAAGCTGAAACGGGGCTGGCAGTCGATCCTAACGGGAAACTCGCTGCTACGTGGGGTGCTATCAAATCACAACGATAGAAATAGCAAGATACCGAGTGGGCGTGCCTTAAAAGTGCTTCTGCACACGGTATCACAGGAGATAGCATGAAGGTTGAGAACCGAACCATCTTTGAGAACGACAACCTTCATGTACTTCGCGGGCTTGACACGAATTCTATCGACCTGATTTATCTCGATCCGCCTTTTAACTCCAATAGAACCTATGAAGCATCCGTAGGCAGTGAAGCCGCCGGTGCAGCATTTAAAGATTTTTGGACATTGGACGATCTGGATAACGCATCTCACGGTGAACTTGCAGATAGAGAGCCCGAACTCTATCACGCCATCAGTGCTGCTGAGTTTAGTCATGGGCAATCCATGAAAGCCTATCTTATCATGATGGGCATCCGGATGCTGGAGATGTTCCGAATTCTGAAACCGACGGGGACACTTTATCTCCATTGTGATGATAACGCCAGCCACTACCTTAAAACCGTGATGGATACGGTCTTCGGGAAAGATAACTTCAGAAATGAGATTATCTGGCAACGGGCAGCAACCACTAAGGGCAACCTTAAAAAAGGATTAGCCCGCGATTCCGATAGTATCTTCCGCTACTCAAAAAGCGATACATTTACCTGGAACGTTGAGGCGGTTACGATACCCTACGATATGGCGAATTTGGACGCGAAAACGAAACGTCAGTACTATTGTGTTGAACCGGAGACCGGGCGCCGTTTTTCACTTACTTCCTTAACCGCGCAAACCTACGACCCCAATTCTCATCTGACTTATGACGTGATGGGAGTTGTCAGAACGTGGCGTTGGGCGGAAGCGCGTATGCGTAAAGAGATAGCGGCAGGACACATCGTTCAGACGCGGCCCGGAAATGTGCCACGCTACAAGCGGTATCTCGATGAACAGAAGGGCAAACGGCTGAACAATATCTGGGTGGATATCCCAAATTTGACCGCCAGAAGTAAAGAGCGGATAGGATACCCCACGCAGAAACCGATCGCACTGTTAGAACGGATTATTGGAGCAAGTAGTAACCCTGGCGATATGGTACTCGATCCGTTCTGCGGATGCGCGACGACGTGTGTAGCGGCTGAGCGGCTCCAACGCCAATGGATAGGGATAGATTTAAGTCCCAAATCTTATAAACTCACACAGTCCCGCCTCCAACAGAACGGTATGCTTGAACCGGTCATCCACCGGAAGGACACTCTTAAATTTTACAAGCAGAAGCGAACCTATAAACACACACTGTTCGGGATTCAGGACGGTAAATGCAACGGCTGTCAAGTGCCGTTTCCGTTTCGTAGTATGCGTGTCGATTATGTTGTCGCAACATCAAAAGGCGGCATTGATGCCGCTGATAACCTTCAGTTGTTATGCAGTGCCTGCAGTTCAATGAAGGAAGAGAAATCGGACGCAGGAACAACTGATTCAAAACGATTCAAAAGTTGAAAAATGAAGGAGTTTTCAAATGCCAAAGTCTATAGCGTTTAAATTCGCGGTAGCGATCATAGCAGCAGCTACGCTATTGTTCTACACAATCAGTTCACCTGTTGAAGCAAAACGTGATAAAGAATACATTGCGAAACAGCTGAAAAACTTCAAAGTAGACGGTAATCTCGACGAGTGGGAACGCGCCGAAATCGTCGCCTTTGATGAATTAAAAGATGTCGGTGGCGGTATCCCGAAAGCCAGTGATTTTACGGGACAAGGTAGAGTTGCATGGAATTCACAAGACCCGACCCGTATCTATTTTGCTGTTGAAATCACCGACGACGAACTCCAAGATGTTAATCCTCCTGATGCCAGATGGTGGGAGGACGATAGCGTTGAATTTATGTTTGATTTCGATAACGGCATGGTCCGGGACAGTCTCGTTCAGTGGACACTCGGTGCCAACGGTAAGGACCTATCCGCTGCCGCGTCAAAGGAAAATACGGAATGGGTACTTATCAAGGATGGAGATAATTACATCTATGAGGTTGCTATTGACCCGACGAAGCCACGCGGGAATCCGCAGTTCGCAAATCCCGGAGTCGGCGACAAGTTCAAAGCGAAAGACGGGTTAACGATTGGACTCAGTTTCCACATGAACGATTGTGAAAACGGCAAACGCGAACACCAGATTGGATGGACACCCGGTGGAGCATGGGATGGACTTGCTTACGGAGATCTCATTTTTGACGATGAGATCTTAGCCGTTGAGCCCTCAGGTAAACTCACAGTGGTCTGGGGTTCCCTTAAACAGTAGAGAGGCTATCTGTTGTCAGTTGTCAGTAGGTTTCTTATGGAGTTAGATATGTTGTGTGTCTTACAGAATATCCAAACCCCTACAAGACGTTAACCGAAAACCGATGACTGATAACTGACAACTATTTAACACATGCCAGAATCTCGTACCTCTTCCGCATCTGGAATCACATTCCGTGCGCTCCTGATCGGTACAATTCTCGTTATCGGGAACGCCTATTGGCTCGCTTATGCTGCGGAGATGATTCAACCGCAGTTTCTCCTCAACTTTGTCTCGCTCTTTTTCAACGCTATTTTCACCCTTTTTGTTGTCATCGGTTTCAACCTCGCGTGGAAAAAAATCTCGCCTCGCAACGCGCTCACCACACAGGAACTCCTCGTTATCTACATTATGGTCGTCATGGTATCCACGATCGGCGGACACTCGATGATGACCTTTCTGATCGGTACACTGGCACACCCGTTCCGGTTCGCAACGCCTGAAAACGAATGGTCGTCTCTCTTCTGGCGTTATATTCCGACATGGTTCGTGCCTGAAGATTACGCACTGGATGCCTACTTTAAAGGCGGTTCGACCTTTCACCTACCGAAACATCTACGCGGCTGGTTGGTGCCGATTCTTGTCTGGACAGGGTTTGTCACACTGCTCTGGTTCACCCTGATATGTTTTATTACAATTATCCGAGTCCAATGGACTGAACGGGAGAAGTTGGCGTATCCGATTATCCAATTACCCCTTCAGATGGCGCAGGGTCGGAAAAGTTTTTACAGAAATAACATGATGTGGATAGGCTTTTCGGTCGCCGCATTTATTGAAATTCTCGCCGGATTAAGCTATCTGTTCCCACAAGTCCCCGCTATCCAACTCAGTTCTTACGGTATTACGCACCTATTCACAGATAAACCGTGGAACGCTGTCGGGTGGGTCCCGTTATCCATCTATCCGTTTATTATCGGATTGACGTTCTTCGTGCCGTTGGATATTTCGATGTCGGCGTGGTTCTTCTATCTATTCGGTAAAGCGGAACGGATTGTACGTATGGGAATGTTAGGCGAAGGTGAACTCTATTTTGCAGAACGCGCAGGTGGCGCCTGGCTTGCCGTCGGCGTGCTTGCCTTGTGGGGGACCCGAAGACACCTCCGCGATGTCATCAAGAACTGTTTCATGTCCCAAAAAGCGTTTGACGATTCAAATGAACCAATGCCTTACCGGGTTGCTGTTGTCGGGATAATCTTCGGGGCCGTCGGGCTTACACTATTCTCGGTGAAGGCGGGGATGTCCTTGGGCGGTGTGCTCGGTTTTATCGTCATTTTTACCCTGATGGCACTCGGTGTTACACGCGTGCGCGCCGAATTCGGACCCCCATCACACGAGATTCTTGCCCTTGACCCTGCAAGATTAATGGCAGTCACCCTTGGACCGAGGCTCGTCGGGACCGGCAATCTCACGATTATCTCTTTCTATTACTGGCTCAATCGCCTCAACGTTTCACATCCGATGCCGAACCAGTTGGAGGGATTCAAGCTCGCCGAGCGTGCAGGGATCAATAGCCGAAGACTCGTCTGGGTGATGATGTTCGCAATTGTCATCGGGACCCTTGCATCCTTTTGGGCGTTCCTCTATCTCCTTTATGAGACCGGCGCATTCGCTGTACACGGCTACATCCTCGGTATCGGTGAAGAGGTTTTCGGTAGACGCTTGGTACAGTGGATCAACAACCCAACAGGTCCGAATTGGGACGGCACACAATCTATGGGGATCGGCGCAGCGATGACGTGGGTTCTCTATTTCTTACGCCACAAATTTATGTGGTGGCCCTTCCATCCGATCGGGTACGTGATGACAGCGGCAACATGGGGTGGGCTCGCGGATTTCTGGTTCTCCGTCTATATCGGTTGGATGATCAAGTTCATTATCGTCTCTATCTTCGGTCTACGGGCGCACCAACGTGCCATCCCCTTCTTCTTGGGCTTGGTGATGGGAGATTACGTGTTCGTAGGACTCTGGGCATTCATCGGTATGCTGTTCGATATGCCGACGTACGTCCTTTGGTCACCTTAAGATGGCTCGTCTCCTTCGTTTTTACTGTTTTTGGGATCGAATATTTTCAGCAGCTCCTCCAGCGTTACCCCTCTCTTTGCGCTTGCAACAACTCACGATACACTTCTGCCCTGCCTTCTGCTTTACCTTCTGCTCTGCCTTGTGCAAGGATTTTGTCCTTGAATAGTTTTGCATATCCTAACATGATAGCCTCCCATATATGCGCCAATATGAAGAACCAACCGAC
>RKRO01000253.1 GCA_007571355.1 Candidatus Poribacteria bacterium
CATCCGCTCAATTTTACGCACGACGGCGGCGAGATCATCTTCAATTTGCCGAATGGACTGCAGGCATATTATCTCTCTACGGGCGAAGGGGAACGCCTTGACGCGGCGCCAATAGCTATTGTCTCGGATACAGGTGCGCGAGATCCGGTTGTTCGGAATGGGCTATCCTGCATGGGGTGTCATACGGAGGGAATGAAGACGTTTGAGGATCAAGTGCGTTCAGTGATTGCTCAAAATCAGAACCCATCTTACGACAAGGCACAGGCGTTGCGGCTCTATGCAGAGAAAGGGGAGATGGATGCGTTGCTTCGTGAGGATACCGAACGTTACAAACGCGCCCTTGCGGCTGCCGGGGGCGTCTTCGGTGGAAGCGAACCGATACAGCAGCTGGTCAAGCAGTATCAGGGTTCCTTGGATGCCGCACACGCTGCTGCGGAGGTCGGCATGACAGTTGACGATTTTCTGCAAAAGATTCGTGAGAGTCGTCAGTTACAGGATGCTGGGCTGCTGGTGTTAGCAGGTGAGAAGGGAAATATTAAACGGGATGCGTGGACATCACAGTTTGGGACATTAATTTCTGTATTAGAATTTGGTGAATCTACAAATCCTTATGCCAATATGGTCTTGATCCCTGCAGGCGAGTTCCAAATGGGAAGCAACAATGGTGCTGCGGATGAAAAACCTGTGCACACAGTCTATCTTGATGCGTTTTACATCGACAAATACGAGGTGACGGTTGCACAATATAAGAAATTCCTTGAAGCCAATCCACAGTGGGGTGAACTCCGTATAGACGACACCTGGGACAGCCACCCCGTTTCTCCTGTAAATTGGTATGAAGCGATGGCTTATGCCCAGTGGGTCGGCAAGCGTTTACCAACAGAAGCAGAATGGGAGAAGGCGGCTCGCGGAGGTTTAGTCGGACAGGCATATACTTGGGGAAATTTATATGATCCGAGTAAAGTGTTAGACGGTGCATTCATGGGTAATAGTGACCCTGTTGGTAGTTATCCTCCTAACAATTATGGTTTATATGATATGATTGGGAACGTGTGGGAGTGGTGCCTTGATGAATATGATCCTGATTTCTATAGTAAATCTCAGCGTCGGAATCCTATAGCAGGTGCCAGCAGCATAGAAGAGATCATAAATAATTTCAGGAGTATTGAAACTTCTCGCGTTTTGCGTGGGGCTACTTCGGTCTATTCGAAAGATAGTATGCAAATCGCTGTTCGCGGGTCTAGACCCCCTACCAGGGCTGGTGATGGCGGCGACGAGTCCTACACTTACGGTTTTCGTTGTGTGAAGGATGTTAAACCTTAAATATTTTACTACTTTGCCCTTGTCGAACTAAAGTATTCTGAACAGGATATTTTAGTATTCTTTTTATCGTTGGAGAGAAGCAAATGAATAAGAAAAATCAGTCTAATTATCAAAGTTCGTCATGCGCATCCGAAGATAACGACAGCGTGATAGAAGAAGTTGAAAGTAGTCGTCGATCTTTTGAACACATTGTATTACTTGATGGAATAATCCTAAAAGATGAAGTAGAAGTCTTGCCGGGAGTTCGCCTTGTTCCGTGCCTACCGTCGTTGGGAAGGCAAGAAAAAGAAATTCCGCGTTATGTCTCTGAGTGGGCTCCTTTAGTAGGTGGCATAGGCTGTTTTTTCGACAAAACACGGGTCATAACGGACAGTTCTATGTCTGTCCAATTCAACCTTGATCAATTTTGCGATACTTTGTCTTTGGCGTGCAATTCTGCAGTCCAAATTGCGTCTTATGTTGCGGTGAGAAAAGACGATGCTCCCTTTGATCTAGTTCCATACCACGGATCGACCGGAACTCGCTTACCGCGGGATGCCACTAAAGATTCTGAAATAGAGGAAGCTAAACGTTTGTATGAACTTTTGGATAACCTTGCTCCTGATGTCCGACGGAAATTACATATTCCAATCAACAGATGGATTAAATCACATGCTGAACAGAGTGCGATGTATGATCGAATAATTGATCCAGAAACCTCACCCAAGGATATCCCTGGTTCACCGACAACGCGGACGGTGGATAAAATGATTGACTTGGGAATAGCCTTTGAATCTCTCTATTTATCAGGTTGCAAGAACTTGTCTCGGAAGTTCCGTAGGCGCGCCTCTTGGTTCTTAAAAAAAGATGAAACACACTGGACGACGTTAAAGGAAAAGTTTGAGAAAATATATGACCTGCGTTGTGAGGCTGTTCATGAAGGAAAACTCCCCAAAGATGTTGAGATTTGTGAGAAACCTGTTCCTATATCAGAGTTTATTAAGCAAGCTCAAGGTTTATGTAGACAATCCATACTTAGGATTATTAAGGATGGGCAATTTCCCGATTGGGCAAAAATCCATATTCCGGATTGCTGATGGATGGATAATTCCCTGGTTGGCATAGTCTGATACTGGGGGAAAGATGAATATTCTCAATTGGCGAAAATTCTTTTTCAGATTAACGGTCGTGATTTCAGTTGTGGGCGGAATCGTGAGTGGATCCTTCGCATATCATGATGGTGAAAATTTCTATTTCCCGTATATGATTGCAGGGTGTCTCGGTGTGTGGATAGTGTACTGGATAGTTAAGTGGCTACTCAAAGGTCTCGGAATCCTAAAATGAAATCCCTGTTACTCATCAACACACCGAGAGTATAGAAGCCATAACGAGTGGATGTAACGCTTTCAGTCTTAGTTACTTTCGCCTAAAGACAAAAAAACTAAACTATATTTTTATTTTTCTCGTCTGCATCCTCGCTATGACACCACTAATTTTTCTGACTTACTTCGGTTTATCTGAAAGTTTTGCACAAGAGTCCTGACCGAGGGTGTGGTTGATTTATTAGACATTGCAAATTAATCACCCAATACAGTATAATTCAATTCTATAAGGAGGACGCAACGTAATGGATGTTAAAGACGCGATTCTTACACGACGGACCATTTTTAAGTTCAAACCGGAACCCGTGCCAAACGATGTTATTGAACAGGTTTTCAGTTACGGAATATGGGCACCGAATCATCACGTCACAGAGCCGTGGCGTTTTACTGTGATCGGTAAAGAGACAAAGTTGATCCTTGCAGATCGCTACCGCGAAATCAAGATAGAGGATACGCCCGACCACGTTGATGCCGAAAATCTCGCCAAAATCGGTGAACTGGCTTACGAAAAGTTTATGTCCAAGCCGACGATTGTTGCCGTTTCGTGCCTGCAGGAAGGCGACGAACAACGCCAACGTGAAGACTATGCCGCTGTGTGTTGTGCAATGCAGAACGTCCAACTCGCTGCATGGGATGCCGGGGTCGGTATGCAATGGAGCACCGGCAGGATCACAATGGAAGAGCAGACCTATCAACTGTTAGAGATTGATTCGTCGCAAGAATACATCATCGGTTTCTTTTATACGGGTTACCCTGAAGAAATTAAACAACCGAAACGGCAACCCGCTGGTGAGTTTATCCGATGGGTGGCATAGCCTATGGACTCAGTCATTTTTGAGTGAGATATGCAGATGGAAACACAACAGAGAGGCAGCAGATCCTCGATATTCACAGTCCGAAATGCGGAGAACGCGATGGTTACGTTCACGATCTTCGCAATGTTTTGTCTGCTGTCAGTTTTCTTGCATGCGTTATTGATAAGTGGTTTCGGTTTTCTTAAGGCACTTTACAATGTTGCTGGGAATATTTCAAAAATTATGTCAGTGGCGACAATGTTGACGATTTTTGAGGAAGGAATTGACATTATGTTTCAACGTATTCGGGATACTTTAAAAAAAGAGAGAGATATTAAGGCGGAAAGCAAAGCGGAAGGCAAAGCGGAGGCTTACCGGGAAATGGCTGAGTGGAATAGCCGAAGGTTGGCAGCGGAGGCACGCGGTGAAAAATTCACAGAGCCGCCTCCCGGGGCACCCCTAAACCGCTAACTGATACGCCGCCTTGGCATTTTGCCAGAAGAACTTTGCCTTGACTGCATCGCCTTTCGTGCTGAAATAGTCGTCCACAATCTGTTGCACGACTTTATACGGTGCGAAACGTTCCGATACGGGCCAGTTGCTCCCGTAGATGAGCCGATCCTCACCAAACGCGTCCCATAGGACATCAATTGTTGGCGTGTAATACGCGACATCTGTCGGTGCGGGCGTTTGCCCGGTGTGTTCTGCCAAGCCTGACACTTTGCAATAGATGTTCGGATAGCGTGCCACTTCGTTAATAGCAGAGACCCATGCTGGATCCGGCGGTGCTTCTGAGATACGCGCCCCAGCAATGTGGTTGATAACAATCCGCATCTCCGGCGTATGTTCGATGAGTGTCGGTAAAAGTGATAAGGCATCAGGGTTAATTAATAGGTCTAAGGTGAGTGCTTTGGCTGCCAGTTTTTCGATGTTTGCCATGAAATTTGTGCCGCCGATGGCGCGGAGGTGTCCGCTGCCGAGGCGTATCCCGCGAAAAAGCGGATTCGCAGCAAATCGGTTTAAATGCTGCTCAAAATCCGCGTCATCGGGTTCTAAATGCCCGACGAACCCGACAATAAAAGGCTCAGCTGCGGCGAGGTCAAGAATCCACTGGTTATCCTCAAGCCACTTGCTCGCTTCAACAACGACGGTGCCTGTCGCACCTTCAGGGACCGCAAGTACTTTATAGTCATCTGGCATCACCCGTCGGTAGAGCACCTCATCATTAGGGTTCGGCCACGGGACACCTTCCGGGCGCGTTGGATCGTAGAAATGCGTATGTGTATCAATAATCATAAATATCTCTCCATATTATTCATTTTTCTTTTGTTAACTTGCTGTGGGCCTCCGGATCCGGAGCAGCAACAGCAGCGTGAGCTGCAACGGGATGCCCTAAAACTGAGAATGGGGCAGGCACTCAACCCGACAGATGCGGAAGGACACCTTGAACTCGGTAAAATCTATCGTGAATTAGGCGAGTTCGAGAAAGCGATAGAATCCTTCCAAAACGCCATCGCGCTTGATGATAAACATGAACATGCCTATAACAATCTCGGCTTGGTTTATATGGATACCCGTTTATTTCTCCTCGCGATTGAGATGTTCCAATCGGCGTTGGAGTTGTCGCCGGGAAACCCCGCCTTCTATAACAATCTCGGCTATGCTTACAATATGACAGACCGGTTTGAGGAGGCACTCGCCGCCTACAGCAGTGCAATTGAGGCGGATCCGACTTTTGTGGATGCCTATTATAACCTTGCCGATGCCTATCTCAACCGCGAGATGTATCAGGAGGCTGTGCAGTACTATGAGTCGGCACTCGAGATAGAAGAGGGGGGTGCCGACGCTGATGTCTATTTTAATGTTGGGCTCGCTTATGAGGAGACCGAACAGTTCCTCCGCGCGATCCAGGCTTACGAAAAAGGGTTATCGCTTGATGACAGCGACGCAGAGGCGTATTACCGGCTTGCACAAACGTATAAGAAAAACGGCGATCCGCTTATGATGCGCCGCTATCTGGAGACGTTTTTGGATCGGGCGCGAGGGCTTCCGCATCTTGAAGAAGAGATTCACACTGCGGAACAGTTGTTTGACAGATAGCGTTTTTCCTTAAAATCAACAGAAATTCTGATTTCATCCCATCTGGATTCTTATTCTTCCGCGCACCGAATAGTTTCCTTGTTTTAATCCTATCTTCATAGACCTTTTCAAACGCGAATCCGCGTTCCGTGAAATACTCCGCTAAGATCCGCCATATCTCGACCATGATACCGTCAATCCGAGGATTACCGACGAAGATACAAGCGGTAGCATTCGGTTTTAATTGATTCATCGAGTTTTCCAATGCGTTGACCGTGTGACAAAAATAGGAGTCGAGCCGTTTTCGGAGGTCCTCCCGCGTGAGCATCTCCCGAACTTTATCCAACGTCTCGGTCTGAATTATCCGATCTGCCTTTCGATACGGGATTTCAAGTCGTGATAATTCCCGGATCTCTTTCTCGGTGTGCCCTAACCAGAACAGCTCCATTTTCGTAGAACGAATATACTCCTGCGCTTGGAGATATGGCGGCGATGTTATGAGCGCGTCACACACCCGCGGCACAGCGACATAAGATGAATCCACGCCTCCTTGCCACTGGATGTCAGACGTGTTCTCGTTGAGATGCTGCTGTGTGTACATCATGAAGTCGTTGAGACTTCTTAGCGTTTTCAAAGAGAGACTGTGAACCATCTCGTCTAACTGTTCTCTCCAATTTGCTTTAAGCAGCTCCGCTATGGCACTCAACTTCCGTTGGGATCTGGCGAGTTTAGGGGTTCTGTCTTCGGTATAGGAGAACCGTTTGCTTGCCTTCAATAATGCTGCTTTAACGACGGTAGAATAGACTGTGTTATCTACATTGTGTATGAAACCCCAATATTGCGATAGCGTATCTAATATTTCGGGTGCGTACCAGTAATCAACATTTGACCAAACGGGCATAAACCGGTGCTTACTTGCTTGCATGCCTTCCAAAAGTTTATGCACATCCGCTTCATGCAGCCTCTCTTGATTGTGGTAAACCTTCATTGGCATAATGTGGTTCAGGAGTAGGTTGAGATCGAAGAGAATAGCGTTGCGTTTGCACAAGTAAGCCTCAACGCCGACCGTTCCTGATCCCGCGAAGGGGTCGACAATCCAATCCCCTTCCTTTGTGTAGGTATTCATCGCGTAACGGACGATTTGGGGGATGAATTTCGCTGGATAAGCAAAAATAGCGTGCGTCAGATAACCGGTATCGTTGATTTCAGGGACTAACTCTCGGAACGAAACCAACTCTGTACCGTCAGAGGTCGTTTCCTCTTTTGGGACTTCAAATTCGTTATCTATGGAGAAAAGCGTGAATTGTGCTTCCGGATTTCGGTTTTTCATAGGTTCTCTACGAGATTTGTAGAGCAAGTTTGGCTAAAAGTTATTGTTGTCCTTCTTCCACTGCTATTGCGTTTTCTATCTCTTCCTCTGTGAGTTGGAAGTCAAACACCGCTTCACCTTCATCGACTGTTTCTGCATCCGTGTCCGGGGTTGCGACTCCTTGAATCTGTTCTATGGGTTGTGTCGTCTCCTGTCCGGCGGCTTCTGTCGTTTCGAGTTTCTTTGAAGTACCGCCGAGGATCGTCAAAACCACAATCCCGACGACGCAGATGCTTGTGACCGTCAGCGCGATGGGACGCTTCCAGAGAACAGTACGTTCACTTTTATCTAAGAACGGAAGGAAAAGGAGTAGCAGCATGCCGACCGTCGGGATCACAAACGTCCCAATAATTTCAAAGGGTCCTTGGAAATACTTCAGCAGTTGAAACAGGAACAGGAAATACCACTCTGGGCGCGGGTCGTAATCCGCGTTCGTCGGATCAGCAACATCTTCAA
Organism: Candidatus Poribacteria bacterium; assembly: GCA_007571355.1. Classification (GTDB taxonomy): domain Bacteria; phylum Poribacteria; class WGA-4E; order WGA-4E; family WGA-3G; genus WGA-3G. Next base: position 7,383 of record RKRO01000253.1, read on the forward strand.
GCGGAACAGGGACGAACAACGCAACAGCAGCGAGTATGACAAAGAGGATCAGCATGCCGACAACGTCTTCAAATACCTGATGCGGATAAAACGGTTTTCCGGTACTCATTTCCTCCGGTGTATTCTTTGGTGTGCCTGAGGATCCGTAATATCGGACAAAGAAGAGATGCGCGCCTACTAACCCGAAGACCAACCACGGCAGCCAGATGGTGTGGAGCGCGTAAAACCTTGACAGCGTCACTGCGCCGATCTCTGTTCCGCCGCGCAACACCTTCGCCACGAAATCACCTAATCCGGGGGCAGTACTGGCAATTTCCACCCCGACGACCGTTGCCCAATACGCCTTCTCATCCCACGGAAGCAGGTAACCTGTGAACCCGAAACCGAGTACCACTAATAGCAAAAGAACACCGAATATCCACGTCAATTCCCGCGGGGCTTTGTATGAACTGTAGAGCACGACACGAAGCAGGTGCAGGACAACAATGATGACCAGCGCACTGGCACCCCAGTGGTGTAAACCGCGCACGAACGCACCGAACGGTACCTCTGTGCTGATGTAGGTTACAGCGTTGTGTGCGTGTTCTGGGGAAGGCGAATAGTAGAACGCCAGAAACGCACCCGTAGCCGCTTGCAATAGCAGCAGAAACATCGCCAGACTACCGAAGGAGAAAAGCAGATTGATATGTTTCGGCAGCGGTTTCCGCAGATGTGCGTCCAGTGCCGCTAACGGGAGACGTTCACGCAGAAATTGTTTTATCCCAATGTAGCTCATCAAGACTCCTTCACGTATAAGATACCTGCTTCGACTTTAGTTTCCAGTTTCTGCAAGGGGTCTGGTGGCGGCCCAGCAATAACGGCACCCGTCTTATCGAATATCGCCCCGTGGCACGGGCAAAGGAAGGATTCCTGTTTTTCATCCCACCGGACGAGGCAACCGAGGTGTGAGCAGGTTCGTGAAAAGACATCCCATTCTCCGTTGCCAGCGTCGGTCACGTAGACAGAACGTTTTTTCGTTGCTTTGACCCACCCGTCTTTTGCCGTGAAGGTATAGTCCACTTTTTTGAATCGGCTGTTTTTGAGTCGGTCTGCAAGCCCCAAATCGACCCATTTCGATTCTCCCTTTTTGAAAGCAGGTGAAATCGCGAATCCGATGAGCGGAATACCGGCGGCGAGGCTTATCAGTCCACCAATAAACGCAGTTGCGATTTCTAAAAATGAACGTCGGCTCTTTTTCTTCATGGGGTTTCTCCATGCACAACCTAAATGAAGTTTCACTAAATATTTCGGTAATTGACGTGCAATGAATTGCCCTACTACAAACGGACCTGCTCGTAGTAGTGCGATTCATCGCACGTTTAGTTTATACTACACAAACAGTTTTCCTCGCCTACAACCTAACAGGTCACGGGACAAAGATTACCGCTTCCGCGTTTGTCCTTCAAACGGCGTACGCAGATCGTATCGTCCCTCTTCAAGGACAGGCAGCGTACCGTCGTTAACCATGAGTTCGAGCGGCAATTCTTTCGTTTTCATCGGCATAGTGACAACGTTCTTGATCCGTAAAGACTCATAGATAGCCAGCATAATTTCGAGGGTATAGCGGGCTTGCACACCACTGCCACGGTGATCGGAGATGTCGCCTTCAATCCACTCGATTAACTCTTGGAATTGGTTCTTCGGCTCTGGTGGCGGTGTGATGGTTTGCCATCCCTGCGCCTCTCCGTTTTGGAGTAGGAGCGTGCCGTCAGGGCCGTTGCGAATTTGCCCTTCCGTACCGGCGATTTTGGGCATTGCAACGGACGGTTCCGGCAAGTCACCTTCATAGATACCGCGGGCACCGTCTTCAAAGCAGACGAACCCCATACAGAGGTCCTCGCAGATCGTACGGCGTTCCCACCGGTCAGTCGTACGGGAGGTCTGCCCGATCACCCATAACGTCTCAGGATCAGACAAAATGAAACGCCAGCCATCAATCGCGTGTGTGCCTGTATTCAACAGTCCAGCGTGCCTTTTGGCACTGTGGTGGACAGTTGTCGGTTCACCAATCGCGCCTGCGGCGACGAGTCTACGTGTCTCTATATTTGCAGGCGCGTATCGCCCTTGGTGACCGATGATAAGTTTGACATCGTTTGCTTCACAAGCCTCAAGCATAGCGTCAGCTTGCCCAAGTGAAGCTGCCATCGGTTTCTCACCAATAATACCTTTCACACCTGCCTTCGCTGCCGCGACGGTGGCTTCCGCACGCGGGCCCTGCCATGTTGTAACACTGACGATGTCCAAATCCTCTTTCGCTAACATTTCGTCAACATCGGTATAGATAGCGGGGACATCGTACTCGTCAGCGACCCGTTTCGCCGATTCTTCATAGATGTCCATCGCTGCGACGACTTCTGCGCTTGGGTTCTTTTCCCATGCTCTGGAGTGGGATCTACCCATCCCACCACAACCGATGATTCCAACGCGATATGTCTGATCTGCCATCTCTTTTGTCTCCTTATCTTAAGTAACTTGCAAACCAACCACCTAAAATCGTGTGGACTATCTTATCATCTCATGCTATTTTTGTCAAATTTTTTCTGCTAATCCTTTGTATCGTTTTCCTTGACAAACTTCCTGAAATGTTGCAAACTATAAGCAGCGATATAGACTTGGAGACGACATCGAAAGAGGGGATGACCAGATGGCAGCTTATGAAGATAAAGGTTCTGAAATTCGGGTGACAAACCTTGAGGTTTACCCGATGGGTGTGAAAGCCTACGTTAAGATTGAAACCAATATGGGTGTTACGGGTTGGGGTGAGATCAACAACATGGAGACAACCGTCACTTGTGCGTTAGCGCGTTCCTTGTCCGAAATGATTATTGGGGAGAACCCAACGCGGATTGAGCATCATTGGCAACGCTTGTTCCGTGCGCATCGCAATATCCGAGGTGGGGGGTTGATGGTCCATACCATCTCCGCGATTGATATGGCGTTGTGGGATATTGCAGGAAAACTCTGGGGCGTGCCGGTCTATCGCTTACTTGGAGGCCCCTGTCGCGATAAGATTTGGAAATATCCGAGTCCAAAAGCGATCAAAACGGGACCCGGAGGCTCTAAACCATTTGCTGGCACCCCGGATGAGATCGCCGATCTCGTTCAACGTGTACAAGATGCGCGGGAGAAAGTCGGTGCTGATGGCGCAGTAATGTTTGATGCACATAGCTGCTTACCACCACCGATTCTTAAACAGTTTGCAGGGTACCTGCAACCCGACGACCTGCTCTTTTTAGAAGAAGCGTGGGTGCCGGGCAACATTGAGGTGATGCGCAAAATTCGGGAGTCCGTACCCGTGCCGCTGGCAACTGGAGAGCGCGATCGCACAATATGGGAAGTCCGCGAAATCCTTGAAGCACAGGTGGTTGACATTCTTCAACCCGATGTCGGACACGGCGGCGGTATTACGCAGGTCAAGAAGGTCGCTGCACTTGCAGAAGCGCATCACGTCCCGATCGCACCGCACTGCACGATGTCCTATCTCGGTCTCACCGCCAGTTTTCACTTATCCGCAGCCGTGCCATTTTTCCTTATCCAC
>RKRO01000243.1 GCA_007571355.1 Candidatus Poribacteria bacterium
CCGCGCAAAGTATTCGCAGATCTGCTCGCCGAAGCCTTTGGTTAACCCGTAGACACCGGGATTATCGCGCGGCACGACATCTTCATAAGGGAAATTGTTGCGGGTTCGCTCATGCACGGTGAAGGTACTTGTATAGACAGCATGTCGAATCCCTGCTTCTTTCGCAGCATGTAGCACGATATGCAGCCCTTTTGCGTTCACCTCGTAGTTTGCGACGATGTCGCTGAAATTCGCGACAGAGGACCGATCACTCGTCGGTTGCAGCATGACCATATAGACGAAGGTATCCATCCCTTTCAACGCTTCCTGAACGATGTCAGGGTCGGTGACAGAACCCTGAATATAGTCCACAGCGGTATCTTTAGGTGGGTTGACATCCAGCACCCGAAAATTGTGATGGCTTTTCATGTAAGGGAGCGTCATGGTTCCGACGTGCCCCGAACCGCCTATCAGTAGAACGTTCATTGATTCGTCTCCTGTTTTGTTCGTATTGCGGGCTGGACTTAAAGTTTAGATGCCCCTTTTTATGCAAGCGAATTCCGGATCGCGATCCCTACGTTACGAAATTTAGATTTATAAATACCAATCTGACATACGTAGTAGCTGTTATGCAAAGGCAGCAATCTAACAGATTGCGCCACAAAAGCCCATGCTATTCTTTATACGCATACGCGCCGTGCTGAATCCGCAGGTCGAAATCGTCGTTTGGATCCCACGTCGGCATATCGGGTGGCACTTCGTAAGCGAACTGCTCCGTATCAGATGGATACGGATTCGTGCGGCGTTCATGGAGGGCGCGTTGATACATTTTGCACCGTTGCGTCAAGAATTCCGATAGCCACCATTTGTACCGTTCATTCCACCGGGGTGTCCGCTGGTCAAAATAAATGACGCGACGCAGTGTATCACTTGTGTTGATTTTACTGCCGTGCAAAACCTTGGTATGGTGGAGCAGGATGTCCCCCGGTTCTACTTCTGCAGGGACTGCATCTTCCCGTTCAAAATTGACTTCGCCTCTGTCAATAATCTCCTGCGCTTCTTCGATGCCCCAGAGATGGCTTTTTGGAATGACCCAAACGCATCCGTTATCAACGGTAGAGTCGTCTATGTATATGTCAACATTGAAAATCGGATGGTTTTCTCGGATTGCATTGCCGTCCCGATGCCATCTGACAGAAGAGCCGTGTTTCGGCAATTTGAAAACGAGGGATTCATAACACGGAATAAAATCGGGTCCGATTATTCGGTGCAATAAATCACCGATAAACGGATGTCCCAACAATCGTAGTGAGAATTCGTTCGGGTGGGAGTGCAGGTAAGTTAGATAGTAGGGGATCCCTTCGGGACCACGGTTGCACCATGGGGCTGCCGGTCCGCCTGTCAAAATCTCATCAATGAGTCGTTGGCTTTCGCGTTGGATAACGGCGAGTTCATCGGGTTGGATGACTCCTTTTAGGATAAGATAACCGTTATCGTTGAAGAATTGGATTTCGTTATCCGTAATTTTTTTCATTTTTTTTACTTATGTGCCTCCTGGACATCATTCCATGCTAATAATGCTGCTGTCGCAAAAATCTGAAGTGGGGGCAGGGTCGGCATCTCTTATGTCCTCATTGGGCGCAGCGCAGTTATCAGCTAATTGTGTCGCGTCGATTTGTGAGTTGAGATAATAGCATACACCAAAACGCGAAAAAAGTCACGTTTTTCTTTTATCTACAGATAGGGTGTTAAATCCCAGAGGATGATGGAACCGTCAAAACTCGCGCTTGCTAAAAGTTCGTTATTGGGTGAAAATGCGACTGCTTGGATGTCTGATACCTGTCCCGAAAAAGTAACAATGTGCTTGCCAGTCGCGACTTCGTACAAATAGATAGGGACCTTCTCTAATCCTGGTCCGTATTGAGAACCATAAGCGAGGTATTGTCCACAAGATGAAAATGTCAACGAATGCACAGTTTGACATTCCTCCTGTAGGGGTATACGTCTATGTATGTCTTGACGTTTTAGGTCCCACAGCAGAATACCTTCTTCTGGATATTCTCCAGCCCAAGCCAAATACGAAGTACACGCAGAATAGGCATAACGCAGTGCATACCGAAAGGGTGATGCCATGAGGATTTCCTTTTGTTTGACATCCCATAAACATATAGTTTCATGGTCTGACCGTTCTTCTGTGCGCACTGCGGCGCAAGCCAGAAATGAACCACACGGAGAGAAACCCCTACAATCCCAAAGTCCCATAATGCCACCGATTTCGCCACTTGGAAATTCGCGAATCTCTTCACCATTTTCCACATCCCAAAGTCGGGCAGATGGGGAGTGATCCGTTTCACTGAGCAGTAATTGCCCATCTGGACTGAACTCAAGCGTCGCTGGCTCAGCATCAGGAAAACGTTCCTCTATATGTGTAAATTGGCAGAGTTCGTTCATCGTTTGAATATCCCACGCTCTTAGTGTTCCCTCTTCATCCATACATGCCAGTCGATCGCCTGTTGGCGTTAATGCCGCTCGTTTCCACCTTTTTTCATGGCCTGTGAACTCTGCAATCAGCACGTTGTGGTCACCAACTTCCCAAAGCCTGACGGTGCCATTGTCAAGACTAACGACGTGAGGTTTTCCGTCGGATGTGGTATAGAAGAACTGCTCAGTACCAATTGGTTCTGTTTCAATTGCTCGGCTCGGGCATTTGCTTGCCAAATCCCAAAATAGAACGTCGCCATGGGAATACAACCTGCCAGCTCTTCGGTATTCAGCAACTAATGTTTTCCCATTGGCTGAAAACGTAATAGAATTGGAAAACGAGACGGGCTGATAGTCTGATTTTTTTGGGTCTGGGTTTCCAATCTGCCACACTTTAATGCTGCCATCTCCACACTGGTGCGCGAACCGCGAACCCTTTGAAAAGTTTACTGCCCCATACCCAATGTTCTCTTCAGCGGCGTAAAGTTTATCGCCACTTTGCATACCCAATACAGTCATAGTGATGTCACCAGACTGTTCGTTATAAGAGATTGCCGTAGCACGTAGAACACCTTCCGGTGAATAAGATGGGTTCATGTCCGCCTCACCATAATCGGCGTATATCTGAATCTGTTGCCACTTAACCGTGTCCCAGACGCGGACTGTTCCATCCTCTCTTCCACCGGATGCCAGAAAACGACTACAAGCCGAAAAGCAGAGGTGATAGATAGAACCGCTGTGTCCTGTGAGGTAAGCAACTTGTTCACC
>RKRO01000306.1 GCA_007571355.1 Candidatus Poribacteria bacterium
CCCAAAATACACCGCGCATACCACGCCGATACATCAAGACTTCGTTCACTTCCAAGGGAATTTTCAGACCTATACCTGTTGGGCACCCGTCGGAGATTGTCCGATAGAGTTGGGCGGCTTAGCAGTCCTCCCCGGTTCGCATAAAGTTAATAAGGTCATGGAACACCACTTTTCGCTCGGTGCTGGCAGCCTGTGCGTTAATGCGGACGAATTATCTGGTGAATGGCATTCTACAAACTATGAAATTGGCGATACGCTCATCTTCCCTGCTTTGACCATCCACAAAGCACTGCCGAACTTGACTGAGGATCGGCTCCGCGTGTCACTCGACAACCGCTATCAGGCTGTTGATGACCTGATCGCTGAGCACATGCTGGAACCGCACCTGAATATCTTCGACTCGCTTCAGTGGGAAGATGTCTACCGCAACTGGGAGTCCGATGAGCTGAAGTATTATTGGAAAGACCGCGACCTAACAGTTCTACCGAGGGATTTCAGTTACGGGAACAAAGGGTTTGAGGAAGCATTGGAATTGGCAAGAGATGGAGATGAACGCGCGATCATACACTTAAACCGGGCCATCAAACGTGATGCCACGACCGAATTGGCACAGCGAGCAGTAGCAGTTCTACAAGAAATTGGTGGCGAGGCTGCCGATTAAAGAGGGTGACTCTCCTATGGCTTATAGCAATTTCACCTTAGAGAGGGTACGAAAAGAATTTCAATTAGAAACAATTGAATCCGCAAATATCTTTGCTGACATAGAACCTGTACCACCGAGCGAGGCACTCGTTGCAGAACTGGGAAAAAAAGTGCAGTTAGCAGTTGCTATAAGGACAGAGAAGGCACGCTCGGAACTTATTGTGACCAATGTTCTCGTTGAGCTCCGCGAGCAATTCAATCGTGATATCAGTCTTTTTTCTGGGATAGACTTCAGTGTTGATGCAGAAAAAGGATTGACAGGCACTTGCGATTTTTTGATAAGTCTATCCCCGGAACAATTTTATTTAGAGGCCCCTGTTATCGTTCTCGTTGAAGCAAAGAATGCTGACCCAACGCTTGGCATCGGGCAATGCGTCGCTGAAATGCTCGCAGCGCAATACTTTAACCAGCAGAAAGGCAACAATATCCGTTGTATCTATGGGGCTACTACCACTGGCACAGAGTGGCTCTTTCTCAAATTGGATGGACAGAAACTTTACATTGATATGACACCGTACGCGATTGAGCGATGCGACAAAATCCTCGGTATCCTCTCCAGCATGGTTAACCAAAAGGCATGAGACGTTCCAGTAGGAGGCATAATTAACATGGGGTTTCATTACAAAGACATCGTCCCGTGGGGCAGGTCGTTCGACGAATACCTTGATATGTTTAACCTCTCCGAAGACGACTTGGCGCACGATATTGTTGATGTCGGTGGCGGTCCGGCATCCTTCAACACTCGGATGCACCAGCGCGGCACGCCGATAATTTCCGTGGATCCGATCTACCGGTATGGTGAGGCGGAATTGCGCGAACGGATTCAGGAAACCTACAAGGATATCATCGCGCAGACTTTCAGAAACAGAGATAAATTCGTCTGGACAAGATTCTCGTCTGTTGGGGAATTAGTGGCGTTCAGGAGACAGACGATGGAAGAGTTCTGCCAAGATTTCGAGACAGGCAGGCAACAGGGACGATATATCGACGCTGCACTTCCTGATTTGCCTTTTCCTGACCGACACTTTGACCTCGTGCTCTCGGCACATCTTCTCTTTTTCTACTCAGCGAACCTGGATCTGGCATTTCATCTTGACGCCATCCGGGAACTCCTTCGCATTGGGACTGAAGTACGAATTTTCCCGATCGTCGATGTGAACAACAGTTTTTCCCCCTTCGTTCTACCCGTTATTCGCGAACTTAAAAAAGAAGGGATTGATAGTACATTTGAAACCGTGCCGTATCATCTCCAGAAAACTGGCAATCAGATGCTGCGATTATGGAGATGAGCACTTACGCCCCTTCGTTTGCTGGGAAGGTTTGAAACCTCGCCAGCGGCGTGTATCAGTAGTGCCCCGTAAGAGAATTGTGTAACCCCTAATTGTGCTAATTGGCCAAGCTAAGAATTACCACTTCTCTGTCGGTGTTTCAGAGAGGACTTTTTCATACCCATACGTCCAATCTGTAACCTGATAACCGCAGTTGCTGTAAAAAAGAAGTGCGCGATAATCATCCCAACCCGTGCTGATTGCGGCATGCCGGTAGCCGATTTTCTTCATCTTTTGAAGTGCATATTGGAGTAGGTAGCGTCCTAACCCTTGCCCTTGAAACGCATCGTCTATCTCAAGATAAACCGTATGGAACCAATCTTGTGCATCCGGGTGGCTCGAATACGCACCGCCAGAAACAGATTCACATAAGCCAATCTGTTCCTCGTCTCGATAGACTTTTATGATGCTGTTTGGGCGTTGTCCAAATCCCTCTTCCCAATCTACAGAAAGTGTTACCGGTATAGGTGCCGATATTGGCGTAACATCGTAGTTTTCCCAGTCTAAAAAAACCCATCCGTTGCAACAATGGTAACCGTTGAATCCAAGGAGTGCTTGAACGTGGTCAAGCGCGTCTGATAGAAAGGCGTATTCAAAATGATAGAAACGATACCGACGTTTGCCTCGAAAAGCAAAAATACGGGGGACATTAAACGCTTTCAGATGTGCCTCTGCTCGTTCAAGCGCGGCTTGTCCAGCGCGCCGCGCACCACGCTCGTAGCCAAAGAACCGAATAATACCTACATTTTCATCTCTAACCTGAAGGAGACCGACATGAATAAACGCCTGCACAGTACCGTTCACCATTGCGATAAAAGCGGTTTCGGAGTCGACTCCTCCCTCATCTTTATTGGCTTTACCGGTTGTAACCCCATGAACCGCAGCAGCAAACTCTTCCACCTTTACAGGATAGCAGTGCGGAACATTAATCGTCAGACGATTGTAAAATTGCGTCACCGGTGTTTGCAAATCAACTGTATATCGGACTATCTCCATTTATTTCTCCTAATTTTGGATTTGTAGTCGCGCAATTCATTTTCGGATAACACAAAATTGGCGGGGTTCGGAACCCCGCCTGCAAATATGTAGATCTTAGATAATTTGATCAGAGTACGCGGTCTTTTACCGTTTCTGGACTTGGAAACTTGCATCTAACGCTTTCGTAACCCGAACTTGTGATTCTTCGAGGTGCGCTAA
>RKRO01000047.1 GCA_007571355.1 Candidatus Poribacteria bacterium
GTCTTGTGCGTTGTTGCTGAGGATGTAGAGGGCATCCGGATAATGGGTTTGGAGGTGTGTGATGATCTGGCGTTCATCGGTTTTTCGGAGTTTCTCTGTGTTGAGGTGGGTGTAGAGGATATGAAAATCGTTGTCTTTTCCCCCGGTAGCAAGGACAAGGGGTGTCTCAGCAACGAGGTGAGTCGTGCTTTCGGGCAGATCGTTAATGGGTGTGTTGGTGCGGTTGTAGTTGAGTTCTACATAGAATAGTTGTTTCAGGGGTTCGATGCCACGAAAGTTTTGTAACAGTTGGTAGATGCGTTGTGTCTGTTCAAGCATGCAGTTTGCCTCCAAATATTAAAATAGGAATAGTTGGACTATAAACTCCCTTTTGTGGAGAGCACGCCGCTAATACGTTCATCAAGCCGTGTAGCGAGGTGCAAGGCTTTCGCGACTGCTTTAAAGATAGCTTCAATGATATGGTGTTGATTTGTACCGTACGGGACGTTGATGTGCAAGGTTGTACCGCTGTTGTTCACAAACCCGTGAAAAAACTCCTCGACGAGCTCAATATCAAAATCACCGACTTTCCCGGAACGCAGTGGTGTCTCAAAGTGGAGATAAGGCCGTCCACAGACATCTAAATCGACTTTGGCGAGGGACTCATACATCGGAACGGTGAAACTGCCGAACCGTTGCATCCCTGCTTTGTCGAGAACTGCTTTTTGAAGGGCTTGCCCTAGGCAGATACCGACATCTTCGGTCGTATGGTGTGCATCTACATGTAAATCACCCTTTGCCTCAATCTCCAAGTCAAAGAATCCATGTTTGGCAAAGAGTTCTAACATGTGATCCAAGAAACCGACACCGGTATTAATGTCCGATGTCCCGTTTCCATCAAGGTCAAGATGGAGTTGGATTTGGGTTTCTGCTGTTTCGCGGGCGATTGCTGCTGTTCTGTTCATACTGATCTTTTTGACTATGGGCCTTTCTGCTCCGTTTCCTTCTGTTGTCAGAAAACGGGTTTTCGTTAAAGGGAATGCTTTACGAAGTTAGGAAATTTCTCTTTTTTGAAAACACAAATACAAAGGTGTCTCATTTACTATTATACGCTCAAAAAAGGTTATACGCAACGTAAATATATAGTAGATTTTAAAAATATGTATACACTTTTTCTGATGGGCGAGGAGACCTCGCCCCTACGAGCCCTCTTTTGTGAAAGCGGGTGTGTATAGGGAATTATAGATTTTACTATAATTGCCACCAGAGTCATTCAATTTCCGGTTTTTCCGAGGGCATTATAGCGAAAAGCCGCGCTACACAGGGTAACACGGCTTTTAGTTCAATCGCTGTTAGGGGTGTCTCACAAACGCGGGGTGCCGCGAGAGGCAGTGCCATGGGCCTAAAAATTCATCTCTTTAGCGTTCCCCACTGCGTTATTTTTTTTTCCCCTGACAGCGTAACAGAAAGAACAGCATCGCTTATCCAGTTAGGTTGGTAGTCACCCCTCGGATGGTTTGTGAGATTTGTTAGAGTATCGTTGGAAAGTTTATACTGGTAGATGTCAATCTGCCTATCCGGTGTGCCATATTCATCGGCGGCAATCAGTACCTGTTTTCCGTTATCCATCCAGCAAGCGGAATGTATTAGCCACTTTTTAGGCGTTTTGAGGAACCGACGCGCCTTAGCACCGTGTCGTTGTATCACAACGCGACTTGAAAGCAACTTGACCGCTTGCCCTTGCTCTCCCGGCCCGTAGAGAGATTCGCAGTACAAAACAGATTTGCTATCCGGTGACCAACGAGGCCCATAGCGATACCAGTCGTCACTGCCGACCAGGGGGTGCGGTGCTATTCCGTTGCTACGCATCACGTAGATTGTTGTTAATCCTCGTGGTGGGAGTGCTTGTCGGTAGGCGATATATTTACCATCAGGGGACCAGGACGGCCCCGCAGCCCATTCTCTGAGACCTGGGTTGCGGGTCAGCCGCTGAACCTCCTGGGTCAAGATATCTATCACATAGACATCACTTCCACCGTCCCGATTGCTTGCGAATGCGATGCGGTGCCCATCGGGTGCCCACGTACACAACCCATTCAGTGACGGATGATTTGTGAGTTGCTGCACATTGCTGCCATCTTGATTCATTAAGAACAGATTTTCCTGCTGGTTCTGCCCTACCCTCCCCTTTGCCGTCTGTCTTACAAACGCAATGTGCTTGCCATCCGGAGACCAGGTGGGTCCGAACTCAGGCATACCAAGAACCTTGGCGAATGTCAATCTTTGGACATTGCTGCCATCATCGTCCATGACATAGATACTGTTTCCACCGCCGCGGTTTGATATGAAAACGATTTTCGCGACAGCGAGGCTCGGTCCAAGCAACAGCAAGTAGCAAATTACCAAACGTTTCAGCATCTTCATTGTCATACTCCATTATTCGTCTTCAAGGGCGTGCCTAAAGGTAGATGAAAGGTTGGCTTGCCAAGAATCTACCGAGTTTTCCCATACAGGGTGGTAAACATTTAGCCAATAAGTCGCCAGCATCGTGTGCCTTTCCCCTCTTGGTGCCCCCGTCACGTCAACGATCTGGTAGAGGTTTTGACAATTGTTATACGTCTCTCCAGGGGCTATCCATTTCCTTCCGTTAGAGGTGTGTTTCACATCAGGGGCATACCCTACGATTTCAAGGCGAGCTCCCCAGTCATACTCATAAGAGGTGTCCTCACTATTGTTTGTAAGGTAGATAGTGCCATTAGAATTCACGGTCTCTGGTTCTGAATCATCATACCAGACATCATAGACAGATGCCTATCCCCATACCGAGGTCCAGGTGCCAGGTCCGGAATCGTTATCTCCGGCGGAAAGAGGAAGAATCAGTAAACAAGGGAGGGTTATAAACGCGATGGCCAAAAAGCGTAATCTACTTTTCATCTTATATCTCCTATTAGGTTCTCAGCGGTAATCAGCACTTATGAATCAGAGTATCGAAAACCGCTTCTGCTTTGCTTAGAAACACACAACTATTTCTATTTTCGGATGCCGGCCTCCTAAAAATCTAACATTCAGGCATTTTAAGAAAAATAGAAGATCAGCAATGTCTAAAGACTCGTTTGAGTGGTGTAACACACTGACAGGGTTTGCGGCACCACCCGCGTATTTATAGTAAAACTTAGAATTAAAAACACATCTTAACACTATCAGAATGTCTCTGCCACTGGGAGTTTGCTTGGGCGTTCTGCTG
>RKRO01000046.1 GCA_007571355.1 Candidatus Poribacteria bacterium
ATTATCCACTATTTAGAGGAAATATGCAAACGTTAAATCCTATAGCGATTGAATTAAACGAGGAACTTCGCGATGCTGCGCCATCAGTTTTCGCACTCCTTTCCGAATTAGGAAAACGTATCTACCTACCGAAAGGCATCTTAAGCCAAACGGCAGAGGCGAACGCACAGGCATATCAATTCAATGCGACGCGTGCGATCGCCTTGGACTTTTCAGGGGGTACAGGTGATATGATGCACCTGCCGGTTTCCCGGAAGCTGATCTCTGAACTCACACCAGAGAGTGTTTACGGTTACGCGCCTGTGCTCGGTCAACAGGCGTTACGGGAAGCGTGGAGAACGCATCTATTGCAGGGGAACCCGTCGCTCCGTCAGAAAACGTTCAGCCTTCCAATTGTGACGAGTGGCATGACACACGGGTTTAGCCTGCTCGTCGAACTCTTCGTGGACAGCAGAGACGTGCTTATTCTCCCAGATCAGGTTTGGGGCAATTATAGGCTTATCTTCCAGACCAAAGCGGGTGCGGATATTCAAACATACCCTCTCTTTAACGCCTCAAACGGCTTTAACACACACGGGTTTCGTGAGGTACTCGCCAATGCCCATGCTGAAAAACTGCTAATCCTCCTAAATTTTCCGCACAATCCGACCGGTTATGCGGTTACCCGCGTAGAAGCACAGCAGATTGTAGAATCTATTGCCGCACGAGCAGAAACAGGATGTCGTATCCTCGTTATGGTTGACGATGCCTACGCCGGTCTGTGGTACGATGCAGCGGTCATGCAGGAATCGCTTTTCGGGTTATTGGTGGGATGCCACCCGAACGTAGTGCCTGTGAAAATAGACGGTGCTACGAAAGAGGAATATGCGTGGGGGTTGCGCGTGGCGTTTATCACCTTCGGATTGGACGCAACGGCGATGCAACCCCTGGAACAGAAGTTAAGCGGACTGATCCGGGCGAATACCTCTGGCTCATCACAGGTTTCCCAAACGCTTATCCTTGAAGCAATACAGGCACCGGGGTATGCTGAACAGAAGCAGCGCAACTATGAGATGCTCAAGGCACGTGCGTTGAAAGTGAAGGCAGTCGCGTCTGATGTGCGGTATGCAGAATTATGGGACGTGTATCCGAGTCATGCTGGTTACTTTGTGTGTCTGCAGCTTAAGTCTGGAAATGCGGAAACCGTTCGGCAGCGGCTGCTTGCGGAACACGGCACCGGGGTCATTGCACTTGGTGAGACAGCGTTACGGATCGCTTATTCTTGTCTGGATGAATCGGAGATTGAGACGGTTTTTGAGGCAATTGCCGGAGTTATTGAGGCGTTATGAAAAATTTCTGGTATCGTAACCTTCGAAAATAAAGGTACACATGGATAAGGATACCCCCCATGAAGAAACACCCCAGCAAAAACTCCGCCCCCGCAAGCAGGGGGGAATCAGAGGTTGTGTTGGGTTTCGCAGACGCTCTACCCGACCTACAAGGATCTACAATGATTACCGCCTTTGAAGAGCCCCCCCTAACCCCCCCGCAAGCAGGGGAGAAGCAACGAATTTATTGTTCTGTCTTCAAGGCACCCCATGTGGTGGCTTTCCCACCGGGTTCTACTGGAGTCGTTGGCAAGGTACCGACGGTTTTACGGAAATAGACATCGTCTTCCACGTCATTCGGACCTGCCCAGACCCAGTATGCTGTTGAGTCGGGATTGTTCAGGGTTTGGCGCATCGTGTCCGCCCCGAAACCCCAGATACCACTGCCAAATTGATCGAGTTGTGTGGCGTTATCCCAGCTGCTGTCGTCAAAATCGGGTTGTTCCCAACCGTCATCGCGATCAGCGAGTGGGGCACCAGCATCCGCCTTCCAAGTCTCATCAGAAGGGATATAGGTCCCATCGTCAAGAATAACATCGAACAAGGCCCCGCCGCGTCCAGCATTCCCAGGTTCCGCATCGTGTACGTAGACAGCGATGACAGCGTAACCGTCCGGCATGTCAAATTCAGTGACCGTGGCTTGTTGCCAATTATCACCTTCGGCGACCTGTTTGCCGTTGATGAAGCCGACCCAAGAATTGTCGCCGTTAATACGCAGCGTCGCTGCCCAAGTACTTGAGATCATGAAGGTAAAAACTAAAGCCAAAATTGTGAAAACAAAAACCTTTTTCATCGGATTCTCCTCATTTATTTTTCTGATAGGATCGGTTAACGGATACAAGAACCGATCTATCTGTTATGATAGGTAAGTTATCTGGTTAACAGGTTTACATCGCATCGTTTTTGATGCGTGCCCATGTGGTGGTAAGTTTGTCTTCAGGTTCAACGGAAAGCGTCCCGATGGTGTATCGGAAATAGATGTCATCTTCGGCATCGTTGGGACCGCACCAGACCCAATTCGCTTCACATTCGGGGTCTTTGAGGATCTGTTCCATAATTGCGGCACCGAATCCCCAGATACCACCACCGAACTGTTCATAAATTTCGAGTTCATCTTCCCAGTCGCTGTCGTCGAAATCGACTTCCATCCAATCATCTTTCCGATCAGCGACCGGCTCACCCGTATCACACCGCCACCCCTCTTCACCGGTTCCGATATAGTCGGGTTTATCGTTGAGGATAATATCAGCGAGGAAACCACCTCTACCGGCGGCACCGGGTTCAGCATCGTGGACATAGACCGCAATCTGTGCGAAACCGTTCTTGAGTTCAAATTCGCTGACAGTCGGGACTTGCCAGTTTCCGCTCGCAGCGACCTCTTCACCGTTAATGAATACGATCCAGGTGTTATCACCGCTGACACGCAACGTACCCTTTGTTGGAGCAGCATCGACTGTTTGCATCAAGAGCATTCCACTGAGGAGAAGTGTGAGTGTTAAATAGAATATCCAGCGGTTTTTCATAAAGAACCTCCGTAAATGCACAGTTAAAAACCGTGCTGATTGTGTGTTTGTTAATCTTGGGGTTACAAACCCCTTCTACGCCGTATGTGTATCTGAGTCAAGTGCTAACCGTCCAGCGAGGTCCGCGACGAACTGATAGGCGACGCGTCCTGAACGTCCACTTGAGGATGCTTCCCACTCCAATGCAGCGCGGTGCAACGCCTCCGTTGGCAGCGAGAGCCTGCGTTTCTGCGCGTAATGGAAAACAATCTTTAAGTAAGTATCCTGTGAAATGCGTTGGAAAGCGAGACGCAATCCAAAGCGGTCGCTGAGCGAGACCTTTTCCTC
>RKRO01000173.1 GCA_007571355.1 Candidatus Poribacteria bacterium
GGCTGGTGTGGACTTTTTACCTAAGAGATGACGTAAGGTTCCATGATGGTACGCCGTTCAATGCCGAAGCTGTTCTTTTTTCCCTGAACCGACAACACGATAAGACTCATCCGTTCCATAACGTTAGCGGCAGCTACATTTACTGGATCGCCACCGGTTTGGCAGAGATCGTAGATACTATTACGGTTGTTGATGAATTTACTGTCCAAATTCACTTGAAAACGGCTTACGCGCCCTTTATCTATACGATTGCCATAACCCCGTTCTCTATCGTCAGTCCAACAGCCGTTCAAAAATGGGGGGATGAGTTTTCCAACAATCCCGTTGGCACGGGGCCGTTCAAGTTTGTGCAGTGGGATAGAGGCGATAAAATCGTGCTTGCGGCAAACGACACCTATTGGGGGGGGCGACCTGTGTTGGATAGGGTCATTTTCCGTTCTATTCCGGACAACTCGGTGCGACTTATTGAACTGCAGCAAGGCAGCCTCCACGCTATGGAGTTCCCAAACCCAGACGATTTGCAACAGATTCAAGACGATGCAACACTTGAACTGCTATCGCAGCCCGGTATGAGTATCGGCTATTTGGCGATGAACATGGACAAACAGCCGTTTGATAATCTTAAAGTTCGGCTCGCTATTAATCACGCCATTAACAAATCCGAGATTATTGAGCACTTGTATCAAGGCTTAGGCATCCCCGCCAAGAACCCAATCCCACCGACACTTTGGGGGTATGACGATTCTATTGAAGATTATACTTACGATCCAGAACTCGCGAAACAACTCCTTGCTGAAGCAGGCTACCCGAACGGTTTTGAGACGACGCTCTGGGCATTACCCGTGCCGCGTCCCTATATTCCTGATGGACGCGCCCTTGCAGAAGTGCTGCAATCCGAACTCCGCAATATCGGCGTAGAGACAAAAATTGTGACCTATGATTGGGGGACTTATCTTGAAAAGACGAAGAACGGGGAACACGATATTGCTATGTTAGGATGGAGTGCTGACCTCGGGGACCCAGATAATTTCCTCTATTTTCTCTTAAGCAAATCGTCTGCCGAGAAACCGGCGGGTAATATTGCATTTTACCGAAGCGATGAAATGCAAAACGTCTTAGAGCAGGCAAGAGCAATTACGGACCGCGATAAACGGATATCGTTATACCAAGAAGCACAACAGATTTTTCATAAAGATGTCCCGTGGGTACCCTTGGCGCACGCAAAACAAATTTTAGTCATTAACAAAAAAATCAAGAATCTCAAACTCCATCCGTTGAAATGGAAATATTTCCGCCACATTTGGATCGAAAAATAAGAATTAAATAGGAATAGCAAATGGACACATCCGTATTTCGTATAGGTATCACACGTGACTTTGTGGGGCCCGATGGCACTTCTGATTTAGATGACATCGCCGGTCCGCTTTTTGACCAAGCCAGTCTACACTGGGAATATATTGCAAAAAACACACCGGTATTACAAGCAACACAGGTGCAGGATTATGATGCGCTCTTAGTGTTGGGCGCGGGGATCACGGCAGAGACGTTCACAGATGCTGACAGGTTAGCGATTATCGCGCGGTTCGGTGTTGGATACGATAAGGTGGATGTGGAAGCGTGCACCGAAAATGGTGTCCTGCTCACAATTGCCCCCGATGGGGTTCGCCGCCCGGTTGCCACCTCTATTATAACTTTTGTGTTGTCGCTGAGTCATCAGTTGTTAATAAAGGATCGACTCACCCGTGCTGGTGGATGGAAAGACACGAAAAATTACATGGGAATGGGGTTAGTCGGCAGGACGCTGGGGCTCATCGGTATGGGAAATATCGGAAAAGAGGCGTTTAAACTGGCGAAACCTTTCGGGATGCGTCACATCACTTTCGATCCGTACGTCACATCCGCTGAGGCGGCAGAAGTCGGCGTAGAACGCGTCGATTTGGATACTTTGATGCAAACTGCTGATTTTGTCTGCGTCTGCTGTCCATTGAACGAAGAAACACGGGGGCTCGTCGATGCAAGGCGTATCCGTTTGATGAAACCGACGGCTTATCTGATTAACACCGCACGCGGTCCAATCGTTGACCAGCAGGCACTCACAGAAGCACTCCAGAATCGACGGATTCAAGGAGCAGGACTTGATGTCTTTGAGCAGGAACCTATTCGTGATGACGATCCGCTCTTAAGTCTGGATAACGTTATTGTTACACCTCACAGTATCTGCTGGACAGACGAATGTTTTGAAGGCAATGGTCGAAGCGCATGCGAAAGTATCATCAGCGTGGCTTCCGGTCAAATCCCGACGTATGTTGTCAATAGAGATGTTATAGATAACCCGAAACTACAGAGGAAGTTAGCACGATGAGAAAGAAAAAACAGACATCTATTGATAGGCGAATACTCAGAGTGGAATGCCTACGAATTATGCCAGAATACTGCGCAATGTTGCTTCCAGAGAAGATGTACGAGAACTTTGAATTTCGTATCGCATTTATCCATCAAGGTGTTGTTGCGCATATCGAGACAATTGGCACCCCCGAAGAGTTAGGCGCGCACGATACCACAAAAAATATTGCTATACCTCGCCTGTCATGTTTCGTTGTCCTTGTAACACAGGTGGTACTTCATCGTATCAATCGTTTGCCAGCCCTATTCAAGCGTGCAGTATGGGAAACGATTGATAATATTGTTGATGAGAATGCTGAAATTCCAGAAATTCTTTTGGTTGTTATTAATGACTGCCTGGAGAGAGCGATCGGAGAAATCAACTACAGCCAATTGAAGAATAAAACCGTTTTAAACCGACTATGGAAGAGTATCAAATCCGCTTATGGGGAAAAATACGCACCCAGTGATATTGAGATTTTCGACAACTTCTATGAATCTGAGGAGGATCTCGACGACGCAGAATAGCAACAGAGGCACCCCTTCCCAGTTTTTTCAAGTAACTGATATCCCTTTCCACAAAACACGCCTATCCATCCACTTGCAGAATTATGCAACCTTTCCTGCCCAATTCGCGTCACATGGGTTAAAAATCGGATAAACACTGGGAATTGAGATTCAAACCCAACCGTAATAGCAGGAGTTGCTGATGCAAAACAATGATGTCGCTTTGGTTCACCGTGTCCTTGCAGGTGACGACACAGCTTTCACAACATTAATGGAAAAGTACCAAAAACAGGTTCATGCGACTGTGTGGCGAACAATTAAGGATT
>RKRO01000161.1 GCA_007571355.1 Candidatus Poribacteria bacterium
GGAAATGGAATTAACTTTTGAAAAAGATGATCTCTTGCGGGCGCTACAAGTCCTACAAGGCGTAGCAAGTGGACGGACGACCTTACCTATCCTTTCAAACGTGCTTATCCAAGCCGCAGACGAAAAAATCGAATGCGTCGCTACCGATCTTGAAGTCGGGATTAAGATTATCGTGGAGGGGGTCATTCAAGAAGAGGGCACGATCACTGTCTCCGCCAAAAAACTGACGGACATCGTTAAAGAACTGCCCGAAGATCAGACGATACATTTCGCAACGACAGCAAACGATCGCGTCGAAATCAAGTGCGGCGACGGTGTGTACAAAATTATTGGACTTTCGGATGAAGAGTTCCCACAATTGCCATCTATTGATGGGCATTCGTTGACTATTGCTGGTGATACCTTGCGCGCTGTGCTCCGCAGAACCGAATTCGCCGCAGCGACAGACGATGTCCGTTACTTCCTAAACGGACTCTATTTTAGTTTCCTTGACGATAGAACGGAAGTCGTCGCCACCGATATGGTGAAACTCGCGCTTGCACGCTGCGAAGCGTTCAGCGCACCAGAAAACGTAGATGGAATTATCGTCCCACTGAAAGCCGTTAAGGAGATTGAACGTACTTTTGACGGCTCCGATAAAGTCGGAGTCTCGATTCGTGAAAACCAAATTCTTTTTGCTGATGATACATCTACGCTGACCACGCGACTCGTGGATGGCGATTATCCGAAATACCGTGAAGTCATTCCAGAATCGGCAGAAGGCAGCGCTGTCGTCTCTAAAGAACTCTTCCTGCACGCAGCCAGACGCGTCGCCCTCCTATCGAATCCGAAAAATCACTGCGTCTGTGTCGAAATTGACACTGAACATATCCATGTTTCAGTGAATACCCCAGAGGTAGGCGAAGCACACGAGACGCTCCCTGTAGAATCCAGCACCGGCAGTCTCCGCTTCGGGATTGATGCACGTTGGCTGATTGAGACCCTCACACACATCGAATCTGAATCCGTGGTCGTCGAATTTGTGAGTGAAGTGAAGCCGATAGCCTTTAAACCGGTTGATGCAGACGAACACATTTGTCTCGTCGTACCGATGCGCTTAGAATCTTAAAGGTAGACTCCGCCGATGTGAAATCTATAAACACCTTCTGGGCGTACAGGGTTGTTTTTTAGTATACTGGCAAAAAAACTGTGACCTTCCGTAGCATAACCTATTAACGCCAGTTTGATGAATCATTTCGGATGTATTACGGGTACTATTTTCGCAGCACAGAAACGCGAATTGTAGCACAAACTTCATAGTTTGTGCAGTATAGGACATCAATTAGCAGTAAACGTTACATACGTCCAACATTTATCAAACTCACGTTATTACGTTATGTCAGGCAACCCTATGTGTTTTTTTTGTCAGTTCGCCCGCTCATAAAGCGTGGAAACACCAAAATTGCGTAGGTCCTGTTTTTAGGAAAAAAACTTGACAACCGCTCACACTTTATGGTATTATTATATAGTCTGATGCCGAGATAGCTCAGTCGGTAGAGCAGTAGACTGAAAATCTATGTGTCGGCAGTTCGATTCTGCCTCTCGGCATTCCCTTCCAATTTACAATGTTTTGCTAAGCCGGTGTAGCTCAGGGGAAGAGCAACTGATTCGTAATCAGTAGGTCGGAGGTTCAAATCCTCTCATCGGCTTTTCGTTTTTTCCAAACCCTACCGATCACAACAACGCCGCTATTCCAACGCGTCTTCTATTTCCAATCTTTCTTCGGCTGCGAGATCCTCTTCAAGGGACTTGATATTCGCTAAAACTGTCGGATGCGGTTCCACCTCATATACCTTTCGATACATTTCAAGTGCCTTCGTTTTATCGCTAAGGAAACTTGCATAGATTTCAGCCATCCGTTCCCAGGCGCGAACCTCTTGCGGATCGAGTTCCGCAATGCGTTCGTAAACCAGAAGTGCATCGCCGTAACCCCGCGTTTCACTATCTTCACGTTCAAGCGCAGCCGCGCGCGCAAAATACAAGCGAACAAGATCCGCCACAACTTCATCCATCTCGGGACGCTGCTCCAATGCCTGTTCTAATAAAAGGATCGATTCCGATTCGAGACGCGTAACTTCAGCCAAATCTTCATCAGTGAACTCACGATCTAAGAATAGATAATCCTGCAGCATTTTCGCGTACGTTCTTGATAACTGGAGACGAGCAAGGATACCGATAGGTGATTTTTCGGAGGCAACATCTCGAAACTCAGGATCACTTTCAATCGCTTTTTTATAGTGTACAGCCGCCTCTTCAAGCTGCTTGTTGCCGTGATAGAGGACACCGAGCCGATAGTGTGCCTCGGCATTGTTCGGATCGCTTTCAATTACGGCAAGGAATTCTTCTGTTGCTTGCGCCAACAGCTCATCATCTAAGGCATCCTCGCTAAGGAGCCTCCCCCGTAAGAGGCGAACAGCGACATGATCCGGTTGAATACGAGCGGCATGCTCCAGACGCGCCCGCGCATCTTTTGACCAATTTTTTTGTGAGTAGATTTCCGAGATACGGAGATTCGCATGTAAACCGATCGCACCCGCTGTCTCCGATACACCGTTTACAGAGATAATATGCTCCTTCTCAACCGCCTCTAACGCCTGCAACGCTTGCCAGTAATAGAGTGCAGCAGCAACAAGGTCCTGTTGCGTAAAGCGTGTGTCCGCCTGCGCAATGAAGTTACCGACCTCAGAGAGCGGCGGTGGCGCAGATTCAGCACTGCCTCGACGGATATAGAACGCTGCAAGCACAATAAAACCGACGACTGCCAGAATCTCTGCATAAATAAGCCAGTTGCGTAAGGAAAATAGGGATTTTGCGTTGAATGACATGTTGCCTCCTTTCTGCAAATCCAAAATATAAGGCATCAAACCTACTGCCTGCCGCTCTCAATTTCATCAAGAATGCCAAGCATCTCTTCTGCATCGACAAATCCGGTAAACCGCTTAAGGGTATTGCCTTCTGAGTCCATGAAAATGACGACAGGTAATCCTGGAATCTGATACTTCTCGGTCAACGCCTTCGTCGTTTCGGAGGTACGCGTGAAGTCTAACTTGACGTTAACGTAATCATCCAGTCTTGCGGCGACGGCTGGATCCGCGTATGTCTGATGGTCAAGCTCTTTACACGCAGCGCACCAAGACGCATAAAAATCAAGCATCACAAGTTTATCTTCTCGCTGAGCGATTTCAAATCCTTCGGTTTCATCGTAAACCCAATCCAGTTGCGGTCCAGCAGGCTGCTGGATACCGCCAGCAAACATATAAGCACCGATGACTGCCAACAAGAGACCGCATGCCTTCTGGAACCGCATCCGCGTAGAAATTCCGCTGAAACGTTGTGTGAGTTTGCCGAGCCAGAGTCCAACAAGCACCAAGCCCCCAGCGATAGCAAAGAACGGCAACGAGTTTTGCAGGAAGTCCTGCAACGGCGGAAATACATCTTTGAGAAAATAGAGTGCCATCGTAATAATCGCGATGCCGAAGATATTTTCCAACACATACATCCATCCCCCAGAGCGCGGCAGAGCGGAGAGCAATCCGGAAAAGGTACCAATAGCAATGAAGAGTAACCCCATGCCGAGCGCGTAAGTAAACATCAGCCAGAAGCCGAGGAACAGACTCCCGGTTGTTGCAATGTAAGTTAACACCACCGCCAATGCCGGGCCCGTACAAGGCGCAGCGATCACACCTGCGACGGTCCCCATAGCGAATGCACCCGCAAACCCGGTACCACCAACGGTATTCAGACGATTCTGCACCGTCGATGGCAACCGAATTTCAAAAACACCAAACATCGACAGGCCAAGGGAAACAAGGATTAAAGCGATGAAACCGACGACCCACGGATTCGCCATGATCTGACCGAAAACCGCACCTGTTGAGGCAACCGCAACACCTAAAATCGAATACGTGACAACGATGCCAATGACGTATACAACAGAGAGCAGGAAAGATTTAAAAAAACCTTCAGACTCGTTAGCACCGAAGATCGAAACTGTGATCGGTATCAGCGGATAAACGCACGGCGTTAAACTTGTTAGGATCCCGCCAGCAAAAACAAGGAGGAACGCAAGCCAAACCCGCCCACCAGAGAGGGCACGCGCAAGACTACCTTCCCCATCTGTGGAATTCGGCGGCGTACCGAAGTCGATATTGGCGAAGACTGATTCGTTCATCCGTTGAACCGGCTGCTCAATACCGACGACCTCAAACGGTATTGAGAAATTAAGAACCTCAGGCAACAGACACTGCTCATCATTACACGCCTGATATTGGAGTTGGAAATCCAACGTATTGGATCCAGCGGAAGCAGACTGGTTTAAATCGGCTTGGATGCCGATAGTGATCGTGTCGTGATAAACAGGGGCTTCCCCGATGGAACCGAGATGCAGTATGTCACCTGCCGGATAGACAACCTCTCCGAAAGTGAGATGCGACGCATCGGGCAAGGTAATTTCAGTCGCGATAAGCCCCTCTTTCGCGAGGTTCGCATTAACATGCCATCCCTCAGCAATCTCTACAACAACAGCAATCTGGAATTGACTCCCCGGCTGCACTTTGTTAAGGGAGAGATAACCCGTCGCAGAGAGTTTTTCAACCACAGGTTGTGCACCGAGTCCGAAATCTAAATCTGCGAACTGTGCGTGTCCATGAATCGGGAAACACAATGCAAGGGCTGTTAACAGGCTACAGAATAGATATTTATAGAGTTCAACGGTTTTCGACATACAATTTCTCCTCAACTACCGCGGTTCAAGCACAACACACGGCAAGATCATCTCTTCAAGTGAAACGCCACCGTGTTGGAAACTGTCTTGGAATATTTCCTTATAGACATTGAATTGCCTGTCATAAATGAAATAGTAGTCCTCTTTCGCGAGAACGTAACTTCTACGCGTCGATTTGCCGGGCAAGCGATACGCCTCAGGATCGTCTATAATCCATCCGGCATCAGGCGCACACGAAATATTTCTACCCTCTTTGAACCGAAGCCCAGTTGTGAGTTCCGCTTGGCTTGAAACCTTCGCGGCATTCTGACAGAGCAGCGAACCGTGATCAGATGTTAAAATAACGGTTATACCGCGTTCCGCGGCGATTCTGAACATTTCGTAAAGGCGTGAATGGCGGAACCACGCATGCACGAGCGAGCGGAACGCCGCTTCATCTCGGATAAGTTGACGGAGCAAACCCACCTCATACCGCGTATGAGTCAGCATATCAAGGAAATCGACAACGAGTGCTGTTAAACTCACTCTGTCGGTAACACTCAACCAGTGTAAATATTGCATCTCGCCTTGCACATCAAAGATTTTGAAATAATGCAAGGGGGGTTTAAGGGGTATACCGTGCCTCTCAAATTGCAAACCCAGAAGTTGTTTCTCATAGCGGTTGATGCTCGTGTGTGTGTTATCTGGTTCTGCGTATAGGTCAGGGTATCTCTCCGCAAGTTCAAGCGGGAACAATCCACTAAAAATAGCATTTCGTGCATAACGTGTCGCTGTCGGCACAATGGAGTAGTAATAATCGCGCCTTATGTCGAACAGTGGGTAGAGCAACGGCTCAATTTTCAACCAGTGGTCAAGCCGCATGCAATCCATAACCACAAACAAAACCTGTTTCCCCGCCTGAATTTCAGGGATGACATATTTGTAAACAACATCAACGGAGAGTGTAGGCGATGATTTGCCGACAAGCCAGTGTTTGTAGGTATTCTGAATATAGTCAGCGAACCCCGTATTTGCCTCCCGCCTTTCCATTTCGTGGACAGTTTTAAGATCGTCAACGTTGTAAAGTGAGTCCAACTGCAGATCCCACTCAATGAGGCGAATATAAGTATCAATCCAGTTCTGCCAATCGCCAGCGGCATCGTTCCCTTGCGTTTCCCTCTCCAAAACGTTCGCCTGATTGAAGTCTTGGACATACGCCTGCGGTGTATACCCCTCACGAACCGTCTGTTTCTCAAGCAAAAAAGCGAGTGATGATGCCAACTGCCTCGAAGAAATTTCAAGCTGCGCATTTTCTGACATGATGAAGATATAACCCACATCATAAAGACTTGCCTGTTGCATGACCTCCTGTTGACTTTCGCACGTTAACAGGATAATTGGGATGTGGGAATCTACTTTACGAACACGGGCAAGTAGATTATCTTCTGGCATCGCCGCCTCATAATTCAGGACGACAGCATGATAGGTCTCGCCTTTGAGTAAGGCAATGCCTTCAGGACTTGTATCTGCTAATGATACATCATATCCTTCGTACTCCAAGCAGCGAACATACGGTTTTGGTGATATATACTTTTCTTTTGCTAAGGACGAATCTTTAGATTGCCCAATAGAAAGTTTTACATTAGGTATCTGATTATCAATCCACAGAATCCTCCATCTTCTTTCTTCCATGTTAAACCCCCTCTTTTCTAAAATAGATACACTATGGGGCAGTTGGATTAAAATATCCGTCGGTAAAAAACTTATGTGAAAACTAAATACTTGAAATGAATCTCTCGGGGTTCAACAAACCATTTGGATCAAATCTAGCTTTAATCTGCTTCATTAAACCGGCTGCATCTCCGAGAGGCCCCCATACATCAATATGCTGTTTGAGTTCAGGCGGCGCGGTCTCTACAATAAGGTTACCACGCGCCTCCGTTACGGATTGACGCAGTTGCGTTATGGTCTTCGCAAGCACTTGGAAATCTGTGTCGGATGTTACAGGAATAGCGAGATACAATACCCCACTTCCGAGGAGTGCCATCACCTGTACCCCGTGATCCGAACCTTCGTTGACAACCTTGGCAGCAAATTCAGCGATATCGGTACGTTTCAGATTCAACTTAACAATCACCGTTTTGGTGTCTCTGCTCGGCGCGGGAAATTCTCGAATAACCGACCAAAGTTGCTGCCGCTGCAATTTGTCTTCTATAACTGTGACACCCATCGAGCCGTTTTGTTCCATAATACCTCGACATTGTGCCAATTGCCAAGCCACGGTTTCCGGATCGCCGCCGAACCCTGCAACCAATGTCATTTTTTTCGCATCTGTCGCGCCACCGGCTTCAAAATTGATTAAGTTTATAAACATCGGTAGCATCTGTGAACCTACAATGTTTAAACCGGTCTTAACAGCATCCTGAACGCTCTCAAAACCTGCTGTGAGTATGACTTCCCGCATCGGAATTGGCGATAATTTCAACGTCACTTCGGTAATGACACCGAGTGTCCCAAAAGCACCAATATAGAGTTTATTCAAATCATAACCCGCAACATTCTTTACCACTTTACCGCCACTCTTGACAAGGTTCCCATTGCCGTGAACAACCCGCAAACCCAAGACCTGATTTCGGGCAGTCCCGTGCTGTAGGCGCAGAGATCCGCTCGCGTTTGCCGAAACAACACCGCCGATGGTGCAACGATCCGAATGTGGTGGGGCCAACGCAAGATACTGTCGATGTTGTGCCAACACCGCTTGCAAGGCAGCTAAACGAATACCAGATTCCACAGTAACGGTTAGATCCGCAGGTTCATATTCTACCACACTGTCCAGACGGGTTGTCGCCAGCACAATATCTACTTTCTCTGGCAGGTTCCCGATGCCGAGTTTCGTACCCGCACCCGCAGGGATAATCGCTAACGTCTTTTTCGATGCAAATCTAAGGACATCTTGGAGCTCTTGAACGGATGCGGGCAAAACAACCACCTTCGGAACATATCCGTCAAACGTATAGTCAGCAATCTGTGCTTCCGGCAGAATACCGCTTTCTCCCACAATATACTTAAGTTCATCGTGCAGGGCACGTGAATTTTCCATGTGCGTTTCTTCCTTTATGGCTATGTCTCAGATTGCTTAGAACGAATTATTATTTCAAATTCTTCTATGTTTTCGACCTGTCCCGGTTGGAAAGGCACCTTGTAAATAGGTGAATCTTCTAAACGTTTCACAGTCTGTTCAAGTAGAGACAACCGCGAATTAACTTTCCCAAACTCCCGAACAATCCATATTATGCCTCCGACTATAGCGAGTAATATAGGAACTCCTGCTGCAATTAAGGTAACTATTACACCTGCTTCCATCGCTATGCCTCCACATTAATCTCGTCAAGGTTGACGCTAATCTGTCTTGTCCAGTACTCTCCGGATTTGCTATCAAGATATTCCATTTTGTCTCCGGTGCTTGAGATGCTACCCTCAGAGTCAAATTTATGTCCTAAGGCAGAGGCAAAAGTGTCAATAAATCGCTTGTAACTATAGGCAGGAATAACAGGTATCGTGTCTGTCTTACTGATAATAATGCGGATGGAGAACTCGTTTCCTCCGACATGCTCAATAGATTCAACTTCAGTCACGTTCTGTAGCAAGTCCCGAATAGCATTGATAACGTCATCTTTAGTATAGGTTTTCATTTAAAAATTCCTCCCAGCATCAGGTTTTAACCCCAATTTTGTATACGATTCAGCAGTCGGAAAAATCTTCCCAGGATTGCAGAGACCTGTCGGATTAAAAATAGCCTTAACCGTTGCCATCACCTGTAAATCAGCAGGGCTGAAGATGAGAGGCATATAATCCATCTTCTCAACACCGATACCGTGTTCTCCGGTGATTGTGCCACCAACCTCGGCACATACGGTGAGAATCTCCATGTTCACATGCTCCACCCGCTCACACTGGTCTGGATCACGCTCGTTAAAGAGGACAATGGGATGGATATTGCCATCGCCTGCGTGAAAGACATTCGCAATCGGAATTTGATACTTCTCAGAGATTTCAGAGATCCGCCGCAAGACTTTCGGCAGCATCGTTCGCGGCACGACACCATCTTGGGTGATATAGTTCGGTGCAAGTCGTCCAAATGAACCGAACGCGTTTTTTCGTGCTCTCCAAAGCTGCTGTCGTTCTGCTTCATCCTTGGCGTAATCCACCTTCCGAGCATTGTGTTGCTTAAAGATTTCTAAAATTTGATCGGTTTGGTTCTGCATACCCGCTTTAATGCCATCAAGTTCTACAATCAAAATGGCTTCGGCATCGAGCGGAAAACCGAATTGGAAAGCCTCCTCCAAAGCACGAATGACGAGGCTATCCATCATTTCGAGTGCAGCCGGGATAATCCCGTCACCGATAATCGTTGAAACAGCGTTTGAAGCATCATCCATCGTTTCAAAGACAGCAAGTGCAGTCTGGGACGCTTGCGGATTGCGGGTGAGCCGCACCACCGCTTTCGTTACGATGCCAAATGTGCCTTCCGAACCGATCATCACGCCGCGTAGGTCGTAGCCGGGGGTTTCCTCAACGGTTCCGCCCAATTCAATCATTTCACCATCGGGCAAAACAACTTCTAAACCGAGCACATGGTCAGACGTGACACCGTATTTCAAGGTATGCGGACCGCCAGAGTTTTCGGCGATATTCCCGCCTATCGTGCATGCCTTTTGGCTGGATGGATCGGGGGCGTAGTGGTACCCCTGACTTTGCACAGCCTGTGTCAACAATAAATTCACAACCCCTGGTTCAACGACTGCCCGTTCGTTTTCGAGGTCTATCTCTAAGATGCGATTCATCCGATTGAGCGCGATGATAATCCCCCCTTGAACCGAGAGCATCCCCCCGCTTAAACCTGTCCCACCACCGCGCGCAATAAAAGGTGCATCGTACTTGTTCGCCAACTTTACGATATCCGATACCTGCTGC
This sequence comes from Candidatus Poribacteria bacterium, assembly GCA_007571355.1. Lineage (GTDB taxonomy): Bacteria > Poribacteria > WGA-4E > WGA-4E > WGA-3G > WGA-3G. The sequence goes on from RKRO01000161.1 coordinate 9,716, forward strand.
GCCGTATCCGCAAAGACAACCACATCTGGCATCGCTTTAAAAGATGGGGCAGCGTCGCATTCATATACGGACAGCGCAGTCGCATCTGTCAACACATTTTTAACTCCGAGAAGTGCAGAGAGATCTGCAATCAGTTGCTCTTTTTCGCGCATAGTCTATTTCCTTCGAATGCATGTTTCATGATTTACGACTTTATGTTACATTACCACAATTTTGATTGAATGTCCAGTTAGAAATGCAATACGGGTGTGTAAATATTTTGTCAAAATCTTGTAGCGGATCAACGCTGAATCGCTGAGTGCCAAAAACTTTCGTTTGCATATACAATCTATAGAACGTTATAATAAAAATATTTATACAGTGCGTTAAGGTTCGATTATCAAAGCCTTTAATGATAGAAGATGAAGGTAGGCGTTAAAAATGCAAAAATTAACACTGATTTTAGCAATCACCTGCTTAATCTCTTGGATGCTGCCAAAAACCGGCATCGCCAAGATTGATCCAGAAACAGCAGTCGGTATCTGGCTATTCGATGAGGGCACCGGTAAAGAAGCGAAAGACGCTTCTGGTAATAACCATCATGGCACAATTAATGGCGCAGATTGGGTAAAAGGAAAATTCGAGGATGCGCTTGCGTTCGACGGATCCCACTGGGTAACGATTGCATCCACACCTGAATTACAGATCGGTGAAGAACTAACGATGATGGGATGGGTGAACGCCAAGGATATCGGAGATTGGCGGCAGCTCATCGCAAAGAGCAATGAATATCTCTTACGCATCGACCCGCCGAATGAAGGCAATAGAATGTCGTCATTCGTTAATACCAATAATGATTGGGGACAACGTGCCTCTTCACCACAAATTCCTGAATTGAATACTTGGATACATTTGGCTGGCACTTACGACAGCGCTGCGAAAAGCGATCACCTCGGTGTGTACGTGAATGGTGTTCGAGTCGGTTCAAGCACACGTCCCGGCAACACAGCCATAACCGCAAATCCCGTTGAAATCGGTAGATGGGGGGACGGCTCATACTTCGTGGGAGCGATTGATGAAGTTGCTATTTTCAACAAAGTTCTCAGTGAAGACGATCTGCAAACGATCATCGAACACGGTTTAGCCAAAGTGCTTGCT
>RKRO01000386.1 GCA_007571355.1 Candidatus Poribacteria bacterium
GACATAGGTATCCGTGAGCTGCTGTACCGGATCCGCACTGGCTCTACCGCTTTTCTTATCGCCGCCTCTACCCTTACTTCTGCCCCCACCGGTATTTCCACTCTCAAGTTTCTTGACAGCAGCATTAGCATCGCGGCGAATATTCCGAATTGCGACCTTACCCTCTTCGGCAAGCTTACGGACAACCTTCGTTAACTCCGTACGCCGTTCAGTTGTCAGTTCAGGCACTAAGATTCGGATAACGTTTCCATCATTGTTCGTTGAAAAACCCAAATCCGAATGTGCTATCGCCTTCTCAATTTCTGTAATTAGGGCTTTATCCCACGGTTGAATGACAAGGAGACGCGGTTCAGGTGTCGTAATCGTACCGACCTGACTCAGTGGGCTTTTGGTGCCGTAGTAGGTAACAGTAACCTGGTCCAAAAGTGCTGGTGTTGCGCGCCCCGTTTGTACATGCGACAATTTTTCCGCTGTTACTTCAACTGTCTTCTTCATCCGGGATTCAGCCTGTTGAAGTATTTGTTGCATCTGATTGTTTTTCCTATAAGATATTGTGGACACCTGTGTGACGATATATCAACAGGGGACCGGCATTCAACTACATAGCCTGCCATGGAAATCGTGTTCTTACTTCTCAGGCATCACCAATTGTAGCAAATTTCACACCTGCCGATAGACCGTGATCTGCACGCGCACAAAATGGAAGGTTACCAGCAGCCGTGTACATACTTTTATATCTATCCCAAAGTTATACGATTATTCACCGAAATCATCGAAACTGCTCGTTCAAGATTTACATGTTCACAAAGCCAAACAATTCTGTTCTATTGTTGTCCAAGAACATAAAGGACGAAGCGTTTGATGACGATATTTTCCCCCAGTTGGGCGATAGCGTCTTTTACAAGGGTTTCGATGGTTTTATCTGTATCGCGAATATACGGTTGTTGCAGGAGGCATGTCTCCGAATAGAATTTAGAGATGCGTCCTTCAACGATGCGTTCAGCGATATGTGGGGGTTTACCCTCTTGTTCGGCTTGCGTTTTCAGGATCGCCTTTTCATCTTCAATATCTTCGGCAGGGACATCTTCCGGTTTGAGGTATTTCGGTTTCGCTGCTGCCACTTGCATAGCGATCTCTTTGCCAAGTTTTTGGAATTGCTCTGTCCGTGCGACAAAATCGGTCTCACAATTCAGTTCAACTAACGTGCCGACACGGCTACCCGGGTGGATGTAGGAAATGATTAATCCCTCTTTTGTTGCTCTACCGGCTTTGATTTCGGAAGCTTTTAGCCCTTTCTCCCGGAGTTTCTGAATCGCTTCGTCGATATTTCCGTTCGTCTCTGCAAGCACTTTTTTGCAGTCCATGATCCCTGCACCTGTACGTGAACGGAGCTCGCTAACCATCTTTGCTGTAATTGCCATCTATCCTCCACTGAATTTATTAATTTTTAATAGGCGCAACGATAATTTACTTCACAGATTGTGTGTCCTCACTGCGCCTGATCTGGTCAATATTTATGGCGCGACACCTTACTGAAAAAAACGGAGTCGCGCACAATAGTTTTTATGAGGATTGTCGCCGCGGGGGACGACCTCTCCGGCGTTGTCGTGGGGCACGTGTTTGACGTTGTTCGTTGTCTCCAATCGCTTCCGGTTCCGATGACAACTCCGCCTCTTCAAGTAAAGTAGCCCCCTCTTCTTCATGGCGTTCCGCTTCGAGCGGGTCACTTACTGTCTGGGCAACTTCGGTTTGTGCTGGTTCTTGTTCACCTTTTGCACCTTCTGATGCTTCACCACGTCCTTCAATCACCGCCTCAGCTAAAACTGAACAGATGAGACGGATCGAGCGGATAGCATCATCGTTACCTGGTACCGGCAAGTCAATCGGGTCCGGATCGCAGTTCGTATCAACAATCGCGATGATCGGAATACCTAACTTATTCGCCTCAGCAATCGCTGTATGCTCTTTGCGGGTATCGGTTACGATGACGACTTCCGGGAGCCGCTTCATTTCTCTGATACCGCTAAGGTTATTACTCAATTTCCCTTTCTCGCGCCGCAGGTTCATAACCTCTTTTTTCGGTATTCTTTCAAAGAGTCCATTCTCTTCATCGGCATCCAATTTATCTAACCGATTAATACTACGCCGGATCGTTTGGAAATTAGTAAGCATACCCCCAAGCCAGCGATGATTCACGTGATACATACGACATCGCTCCGCTTCGCCTTGCACTGCTTCCTGCGATTGCCGTTTTGTGCCGACAAATAGCACGCCACCTTTCTTCGCAGCGATGTCTCGCACGAAGTCTACCGCGGTCTGCAGCATCCGTAACGTTTTCTGCAGATCTATAATATAAATTCCGTTGCGCTCCGCGAAGATATATTCTGCCATCTTCGGGTTCCAGCGACGGGTTTGATGTCCAAAATGAACTCCGCATTCGAGGAGTTCTTTCATTGTAACAGCCAAAAAAACCTCCTAAGTTTGCAGAAACAAGGGTGCTTCTACTGGGTTTTCGCATCCACCCCCTTCACATTTGCATCAGACTCCCAGTATGAGAGAACCCGCTGTGCAAATCGGGAGGTGTGTCGTTTTCAGTGTTAAAGTTCAAAATTCTGATGAACCCATGTTCATCAAAAGCATTGCAAATATTCTACCACAGAAACAGTCATATTTCAAGTTTAATCTTATACCACGCATTTTGCGTAATTGTCAAGCGAAATTCGACAGCGTTCCGCTCATAACTCGAACGAAAAAATGCACCTCTTCAAAATTATGGAATTCAGGCGCAGCATAAAGTATAATTAATCAGGGGGAAAAAGGTGGAACATCTTATAAAGCATATCGCTATGCACTTCAAAACAGAGATTGACGCTCTTGAACTTGAACCGATCCAGCATGGCACGCGGCAAAGACACAACGTCTGTCGATTAAGATTCAACAGCGAATACTATCTCCTGAAACAGCACGACATTACTACACCCGTTGTTAAGACAGGACAGACACCGCTCCAGATTGAAACAAGCGTTCTCACACTTTTACACAATAACGGTTGCCAAGTGCCGCAACTCCTCTGGAAATCAGAACACCACCACGCACTTCTCTTAGAATGGTGCGGTGAATCCACACTTGATGCCCTTGTGCAACGCCGCGAGCAGCCGGAGCTAGATTTGACACCGCTCTTGTTCACCATCCTTGAGGAATTGTGCAAGATTGAGACCTGCTTTACAACACACGCGGCGCAGCTCACACCTTATGTCTTCGATTTTAATGCACAAGGGACCCTGCAGGATTTACTGGGGCGAGGTAAAACAATTGTCGGTTATCTCTCACATCTTAATAATGGAAAACCGATGTCATTAATTGAAGAGGGGACGTTCACAGCGGCGTGGGATGTGTTATCGAGCCGTCTACAGCACGCGCCGACAACACTCGGCAGCTTGGACAACAATGCACGAAACATCGTTATTCAGGAGGCATCTCCGTTCTTTATCGACTTCGCCAGTATCGGTTGGAATTGGCAAGAGATGCGTCTCGTGCAGCTCCTTAATAGTATTGGGGCCTTCCTCGTCTCGCCATCTGAAACAGGTAATTTTGTCTCCCTTTTAGATAGAAAACTTGTCAACGCTTATGCGGAATGGGTAAGTACGCATCGTGAGACTTGCCCGCCTGACGAGGTGGCTGCCCGCGTTGACGCTCATCATTTGCTGTTCTACCTGTCGGTTATTGATCAACTGTTGCAAGCCGTTGCGCAGCCCGACGCAACCGAAAACCGGATGCTCCTTGAGGCGTGGGGGAATCCACAAAAGAGGTTCCGAGGTGCTATAGCGCAAATTACTGGCACACGTTTAAGCGATGACGTTTACACAAACCAGATCCGGGAGATAATAGCCGACTTTTCCCCCTAAAACCTTCCATCTGCTGAACTATAGTATCATTTTTCGGCACCGGTGTCCTCGCGGATTGTGCCTTCAAGTTTACGAAGGAACTCTTGAACCTCCGGTGTTGACGGTTTCTTCATGTTAAACGCTGTCTGATAGTCTTTCATGACTGTATAAAGCGAGATGAGGTTAATCTGTCGGTTGTCGATCGCCTCACGGATGCGCTGGAAACTTGTTACAATCCGCTTCTCTGGGATCCCGTCTGGCCTTCGTTCTGCTGAATTAAGACGCTTTTCTATATTACCCAGGGCATGTTTTGCCATCCAATAACGTGCGCCTTCAGGGCCACCGACTTGGCGATAAATCACACCAACGACAAGTAAACCGCCTGCTATAATTATCAACAAGAAAGTTAAAAATCTTCTATAGCAGCCACTCAGTTTTCTGTTTATTATATTTGCCATGTTGTTTTTTGTGTTGGACTACCGTGATGTCCGTAGATTTGTGTTTTTATTTTTTACAAGGTTTGCAGTAGACGCTATTTAGATTTTACCCTCACGTATTGTCAATGCTGCCTTCAATTTCCGATTCCCAATAAATTTTGTCCCATGTGCGTCAAAGAACTCAAACTCACCCTCAAGGACTTCAAACACTGCAACATCGGCGACGGTGCCGACTCGCAAATTGCCAAGTTGTTCCTCACGTTGGATCGCCTTCGCAGCACTGAAGGTTGCTTTATCAATTACATCTTCAAGGGACAGCCCTAAGTGCATCAATTTCGACAGCGTTGTGGGGAGATCGTAAACGGGCCCGTTGATGTTTCCTGTGTGTAGATCGGTACTGATAACATCGGAGATGAACCCTTGTTCCATAGCGCGTTGCGCGACTTCGTAGTGGAAACTGCCAGCACCGTGTCCGACATCAAAAATGATACCGTCTTCACGCGCCTTCCACGCTTCTGGGATGATCCTCCCCTTTTCGTCAACAATATTATCACCGTTCCCTTGGAAACAGTGTGTAATTACGTCGCCCGGACGCAGTAATCCCAAAATATCAGGGAGTGGGACACCGGCACCGATATGGCACATGACAGATGTTCCGGCCTGCTCGGCGGCTTCAATCGCACATTTCAACGGTTCAACGCCGTTATCACCGACCTGTCCCTTTCCTTGACGCACCTTGACTCCGACAGTAATATCGCGATTTCGTTGTAGCGTTCCAGCAACGCGAGCCGGATCGGCGTAAGCCATATCAAACATTTCGCCGACCGGTCCGTAGACGAGCCCGATCCCGGAGATATGGATATAAGTAAGTACATTCGTTCGAGCGGGTTCAGCGATAAACTCACGGAAACCTGGGAATGTTGCCCAGCTCGGGCTTCCCGCATCTACGACCGTGGTTGTCCCGGCTGTCATGCAGACTGCGTCGGGTCTGATTCCCCACGTTGTTACGCCATAATAGACGTGCGTATGGATATCCACAAGCCCCGGTGTTACATATTTATCCTTAACAGAAATAGTGTGTGTCGCTGTGTCTTCAGGAATATCCGCTGCTATCGCTGCGATCACACCGTCAGCCATAGCGACATCGCGCACCGCCTTCAAATTTTGAGCGGCATCAATGACGGTGCCACCTTTCAGTAGAACGTCGTATTTCATTTCTGTCTCCGCAGCCGGTTTTCCGTGTCGTTTGCAAACCTATAACCTCATACCCCGCGTTTATCGCCCCAAATATCGACATGTACGCGCGGGGAATAGCGGTATCCGTTCTCTTTACAGAGATAAACCAACCATTCCTGTTTTTGTTGTAGCACAGTAGGTGTCGTCCCTTGTGGCATCAGTAAAATCGTTTCAGCAGGAATGCGAATCTCTGTTTGTAACGCTTGAATTTCAGCCAAATCTTCAGGCGTATCCACAACAAATTTAACTTGGCAGGGATACGCATTGAGGAATTTACGGATAACATCTGGCTGGATGCGATCTCGTTCGTGGCGTTTGAAAAATCGGTCATCTGCTGGTGGGTTGGAATTTCGCAGTTTCGGACTCATTGAGATGAGATGCGCATCGACTTTCGCGAAACGTGTGGCGTTTGTCTCAATCGTAATGTGATGTCCCCGAGCATCGAGTTCCTGACAGAGTTCTATCAACGCTTTGGGCTGAATAAACGGTTCGCCGCCGGTAATAACGACGTGTTTACATCCATATTGCGTGATTTTGGCGACGCTCTCAGCAACGGTGATGTCCTGATCTTCAGGGTGCCAAGATGTGTAAGGCGTATCACACCAAACACATCTCAGGTTACAGTAACTCGTCCGAAAAAAAACGGAGGGGACACCGATGAATTGCCCTTCACCCTGAATTGTGTGAAAAAGTTCACTGAATTTCATAGGAACACCTACGGGGTTTACTTGTTGGTGCTAAGCCTCAATGAGTTCGATCTGAACGTTATCGGGTCCCTTGAAGAACGCCATCATCAGTCCTTGGGGTTTCAGGTCCTCAAGTTCCGCCCCTTTCGACTGGAGCCTTGCGACCTCTGCGTCGAGGTCTTCTACAGTGAAAGCAAGTTGGTACACTCCCCAACGTGGGTTGCCGGTCGTGTCCTCGACTTCCATGTCCCCGAGTTTGGGTGAGAGAAAGATCCGTTCGCCGCCGATCTCCATCCGGACGATTTTTAATCCACGGACTTCGACGGTTTCGTCAACCTTTCCATCAAACATTTCTTCATAATAACGGACTGCGCCTTCCAAGTCTTCACATCGGAGGTGAACGTGGTGAAATGTAACTGCCATTCTAAAAATTTCCTTTCTTTGAAAAATGTGCTATAAGCACGCGCCGAGTAAAAATGATCCAAGACAAATGAAATTATCACACAATCCGTTGATTGTGTCAAATTGTTTTTTTTACTTTGGGTGCGGAAATCAGGATTATAGTTCTTTCCTATAAGACAGTCAGAAAAATTGACTAAAATTGAACTTTTGCTTAATACGTCTAAACAAACAAGACTGGCAATTAAAGGTTCAAATCGTGTATAATAAAAACAGAAGTTAAATTGATTCTCTAACGTTTTTGGAAAGTAAATAAGGGGGAGAATATGTCAATACAAATTCGCCAGCAAGATGGTGTTAAAATTGTGGAACCGAGTGGAAGAATAGTGGGAACCGCAGCATCGGAACTCCGTGAAGTGCTAACAGCAGAGATAGAAGCATCCGATACCCCGCGGATTCTCATCAACTTTGAGAATGTCAACATGATGGACAGCTCGGGGCTCGGTTCTCTACTTGGGGCACGCGCGATTGCAAATAGAAAGGAAGGACGTATCGGGGTTATTAATGTCGGTAAACAGATCAGTAATCTGATTGTTGTTACTCGAATCGTCAATTACTTCGAGCACTTTGACAGCGAAGATACAGCAATTTCAGAATTATCCGCATGAATTCCACGGTTCGATGAAATATTAAGAGGGGATCGTTAAACCTGCCCCTCTTTTTTTTACTAACGCATCTGAAAGGTGACAACTCGAAACCACAGAAAAACGAACTTTTTTAACTATGTCAGACGAAAGTAATGAAATTAAGAGAAAAATCACGACTACGAAAATTCGCGAAGAAAACGGCATCGCGATTTTGGCATCCAATGGAAAAATCATCGGAACCGCAGCAACTGAACACATCCGCCTCCTTGCCCAGGAATTCGCATCGCGAAACCTGCCCGTCATCGAACAGTTTGAACCGATTGCCGATATGGAAGAACTCCTCACATTCACTGAAGCAAGTCCGACCCCTGGAGTCTTTACGTCACAGCACCCTGCATGGCGATTAGAATCCGTTGCGGCTCGGGTTATTGAAGCGATCGCCATCGCTGCGCACGAACCGCTTACCGAATTCGGGTATCATGAACTTGCACGTATCCTGTTAGAGCATACCGTTTACCTCTATACCTACCCCGACGGCGATCCGCGTCCAAGACTCGAAGCAGCGAGTGCATTGGCACTATCAGGTGCTATCTGTGCTTCGCTCCCACAGTCCGAACTCTGGCGGCTCGCTGGGTTCGGTAGAATCTCAGCAGTCTTTGCTGAGGTCGCGCCCGCACCAACAGATTCGCATCTCACTTTACCGGTTGATGCCGCTTTCTCACTTGCAAACGAACGGAATCTCCCGATCTTGGAAATTGCCGTTACAACTTATAACACCGTTCTCAAACGAAATTTCGAGCCACAAAATCAATTCCAATTACCGCTGACCGATAGCGACTTCTTTGATATACTCAACTTAGATTTTATGGGAATGGAAGCCGTGAAAGCTGCTGTCTTTGCAGACAATATACATGCCGCGAAAGCTGCTTATACCGCCTTTCGGAGAGAATTTTTAGATTCACAGATTGAACATAAATCTATACCGCTATCAGAGAGAACGGATACATATACCACTGCCAAAACTTACCTTGAATGCCTATTACGATTGTCTATCTATCCCACCCCAGCGATCACAGCAACGACAGAAATCGGTATTGCTGGATATTTGCTTCCTGAATTCCGTGGCAGCGAACAACTCCGCCACCTCGCACTGCGTCGTTATCAATGGATAGCGGATGCATTTTTCCATGCTGACGGTTTCCACAAAGCCAGAACACTTCGCGCGCACATCGAGGCAATCGCAGATTTCGCCAGATTCCTCCGTTTTCAACCGGATACACAAACGGAGGCCCTGCAAGTGTTCCTCGAAAGGTTAGTAGCAACGTGTATCCATTTAAGTCTACCTGATTATTCTTTTCCCCCACTGGGTCCGTTGCCTGCCCCGAACTTTGATGCTATTGAACTTTGTAACATCGTTAATAGCGACTTTAAGTGTCCAGATACGACATCGCACGCCCTTCCTGAGACGGGTTGCTACGTGATGAGAGATCATTGGGAAGAAGATGCACAATACCTATTTTTTGACGCGCGGCCATCCACAGAATTTAGCCCCGCTGGGACATCACATCTCATCCTACACGCGTATGGGCGGCAACGCACAACAGGTTTAGTCCGTGTGGTTGATACCGAACTATCAGCATCTAATGTGCTTCATCCACGATGGATAACAACCCCTGCCTTCGATTTCGTTGAACAATGGTATCAAGATTCCTCGGTACACTGCAAACGTACTATCTTTTACCTCAAAGGTAGATACTTTATCTTGCACGATCTCCTCCTCGGTGGAGAAGCCAGGACAATGGAACAGGTTTTCCATTTTAATAGCGGCGTTAACGCTGAGGCAAGACAAATATGGACACAGGACGTACACTGTCGTAATATCTTCATCGGTGCGACAGGAACGACAGACCTCTCGGTGGCATTAGATAAAGACACTGCCATCTATCGGTGTACCAGCGAACTACCCATTGTGCTGAATACCTTGCTATTTCCGATGCGCTCTGGTCTTATGGGGCATCCGATAATTTCTGCTATCAATGTTGAGACAGATGCCGATGTGCTCGCGACGGGTTTCTCCGTCGAATTATCTAACACTACAGACACGTTCTTTATTTCGGATGACGGCTTAGCAGAGATGTCTGCCTCAGATATTACGTTTGTTGGGGAGTCCCTCTTTCTACGGAGAGATGCTTCTGGGTCGGCATCTCAATACATTATGCTAAATGGACAGTTTTTGCAGGTGGGTGTGCAAGTCCTTGCGGATTTAGATGAGCCTTGTGAAAGTTATATGCTGATATAGTGGAGACAATGGATATATTCATCATCTGTTAGCGTGAAAGGAGGTGCGATTCTGTTAAATGTTCAGGTTGGATAGGGTATTCACGCGGGAGATAAATTTCAACAGGGATGTCGATTCCATGAAGGTATTTGCACATGATTGGAGCAACATCTTTCCAGTTTAAACCGCCTAATGCGCATCCGAGAGAGGCCATTGCAAGCGACTGGATGCCCTCTTTTTTTAAATTTTTCTGTAGCCATTTCAGCCCGTTTTCAATATCTTCTATGCGTGAATTCGATCGCCAATGACGTTTCGTTGCAAAAAGCAAAAACCACTTCATTGGATTTTTCATGTTCACACGGTATGGCTTGATATCTGTCAATTCATCTGTAACTGATTCTTCACGTTTATAGATATAAGGGTGCTCAGGTGTGATTTTCTTGGCACGACATGCTTTTTCATATTCTACGTAGACATCAGGAAATTGCTCCCTTGCCCGTAGGGCCAACCCTTTACCCATAACCCCTTGAAGATTGACTGTAACTGTCAATGTCTGCAATTCAGAGAAAAATATATCCCCCCCATCGACTATCGAAATATTCTGACCGATCGCAAGCCTACGCTTAGGCTGGAAAAACATACCAGGTTGACAAATAACAGAAAGTTGCGGATTATTAACTATTCCCGATATCCAATTCTTTGTTTCATCCTTAGCAACGATAACCGAGCGAATATATTCAGGTTTTACATAATCTGGAATCAAACATTCCGCCATGATTCTACGCTTTGATCCGTCACATTTCTTCCACCATTCGTTCTGAATTACTTTCCATTGTTGCTGCAGTTTTGTCAGGCCTTGAGTGCCAGGATAGAATTGTGTTAATTTATCCACAACACTGCCATCCGCGATAATAAAACCTGATTCGTTCAATACTAAGTTGTCAATCTCAAGAACAGCAAGTTTGTTTTCTCCTGTTTCAAATATTGCTCGATACATCATTGGATTACGTGGTTGGAAGAACAAGTTTGCATAATTCAAAAGACTTTTTCTACTGTTCAGGAGTTTAACCTTGCTTCTCTTATTGATGTTATTTTTGGCATCTGTTTTCCCTTTGAACATTGGAACGAATTGAGTGCCTTCCGTGTCAATTCGTTTGCGGGAAAAAATGCCTCGCGCCAAAATAGATGGTAAATTGTCTATGTGTGTAATGTAGTAGAGACTTTTCATTTTTATTATTTTCTCTTTTGGGTGACAGATATGCTTTCTTGAGTTACCA
>RKRO01000044.1 GCA_007571355.1 Candidatus Poribacteria bacterium
CTCTCCCCCCTGATAAGGGGGGGAGGGGGGTTGTCTTCTGATTCGTTTACGAATATCCGCCGACACCTAACAGCATCCGTTCTTCCATGTCAGCCGCCTTAAGAAAATCATGCGTTAACCCATCTTCCGGCTGCGGACCGCCATGGGGCGATTTCCGTAACCACGTCGGCGTATAACTTAGAATTAACATTCGCCGTTTGGCGTTTAGCGTTGGCAGCCCGCGATGCCAAAGATTACCATGGATGAGGACACCCCCGCCGGCGTTCACCCGCAGCTCAGTTTCCCCTTCTATCGGCCCGTATGTATGCGGTGTCCCCTTGTCTAACCAGTTATGTGAACCCGGAACAACAGCAACTGCACCGGTATCTGCGTTCAGGTCATCGAGATAGATAAGACAATCCATGCAGTGTGGACGCGAAAACCACGGCGGTAAAGGTTTAGAAACCACGCGCAGGTGTTGATGCCACGGCGTTTGATGTTCCCGATCATCACCGGGATAAGTGATACGTGCACTCAAACCACGCAGACGGACAAGCGGCCCCATCATCGCGCGCGCAATCGACAGCGTCGGCTGAAATTTTAAAAGTTCCAAAAACGTTTCATCTTTATCCATCAAGTGCCGTGGAATAAATCCCCAACCCCGTTTGCCAGCGATAGCCTTGTCCCGTTTTTCCCATTCGCGTTCTTCCAAACGATCCAGGGCACCCCTCAACCTTTCGAGGGCCTCACCCTCAAAGAGTCCTTCCCGAACAAGATAACCCGTGTCCGCAAATGTTTGCAACTCTTCAGCCGTCGCATGCACTTCGATGGGCCAGAGTTGTCCCGTCTCCGAATCCGGATTGTGCTGATTCAGCACCTCATACTGAAGTTTGTGTCCTTCCATATCTTCCTCGATTCGTTGTTAGATAGCAGGCATGACATTCCCACCACATACTGGGATATACACACCTGTGATATAACTCGCAAGGTCCGAAGCAAGGAAGAGGACGGCATTGGCAATCTCTTGGGCTGTTCCGCGACGTTGCATCGGTACCTTACGCCAATAGTGTTCATCCGATTCTCTTGACGCACTCTTCTCACTGATTGTCCAACCAGGAGCAACTTGATTGACCGTTACGCCATGTTCACCGATCTCTTTCGCGAGTACCCGCAAAACACCGTCCATACCCCGTTTACCGGAGGTATAGGCACTCTGACTCGCAAAGTTTTGCATCGAACATTCTGTATTAATTCCGATGACGCGCCCCCAACCCGCTTCAACCATCGCAGGAACAAACGCCTGCACCATATACACGTTGTGCAAGACGCAGGATTGAAACTGACTTTCATAGGCCTCAGGCGACTGCTCCAAAACGGATGTCCAGCTATACTGAATGACAGCATTGTTAACAATGATGTCCGCTGCACCAAGTTCCTCCGAGACAACATCACGCATCGTGTTTATTGAGTTTTGATCCGTGACATCTGCTTGCACAGTAATCGCTCGGACACCTTTCGCACTGATTTCATCTTGCAAACCTTGTGCACCCTTTGCGTCTCGATAATAGCAGATTGCGATGTCCGCACCCGCTTCTGCCAAAGTCCTGACCATGACGCGCCCCAGAGCACCGGAACCACCCGTAATCACCGCTATTTTCTGGCTGAGATCAATTGGAATCATGTTAACCTCTCTATTGTTATCGCATTAGGAAATCACCAGGGATACGTGACATCGGATAATTGCCGTTCTCATCCCGATTCGCTACGGGTTCCGGGATTTCGCGATCCCAGTAGTCCGGTACAGTGTTAGGACGACTGTGCCATGCCAAAATCAACGTGCGTCGAACACCGGTAAGGTTTTTGTGAGCGGAGTGCAAAAGACGGGCATCTGCCAACACCAGCGAACCCGCTTTTGCACACACATCTACCTGATCGGGATGATCGCTGAACATGACAGGATGATCCTCATCAATAAACCGCGCCCCTTGTTCATGCGCTGGCACTAATATGTCGTGCAAATCAATCCGCTTGCGATGGGTGCCCGGAATAACCTTTAAACATCCATTTTCTTGGCTTGTATTGGTGAGATAGTAATTAAGAAAAATCGTTTGGGGCCACGGCGCGCAGCTCAGCGGATCGTTCCAACGCATCCAATCCTGATGCCAATAGAGGGGTGGGCCCCCAGATTCCTTCGTCAGAATAATGATCCCACCAGATGACGCGAAATCTCCAAAGCCAAGCTGCTCCAATGCGTCGCGCGAGGGGCACCACTCCAATAACTTCTGAATGTACGGATTATCTTCACCGCGGACGTTGACATGCTGTCCTTGATAAACGAGATCCTCGGGTTCCACATGTCCTGCAATCAGCCGTTCCGATTCATCTCGGAGTTCCTGCAAGAACGCGGCTGTTAAAACATCATCGATAACGCAGAAGCCGTCTTCAATCATCTGCTCCCGCTTTTCTAACGCAACTTCGGGGGTCATCACCTACTCCTTTACGCATAGAAAGTTGTTCTGATTCAATATCCTGCTGTACGCAAGTTTCCGATATTCTATACGAAATTGCTCGGAAAAACAATAGTTTTTTCATTTCCATGGTCACGTTGAACCTGACATGTCTGTATATAGTGAATCCTCAAACGTAGCACAAACTGTTAGTTTGTGTCTTTCGCAGCATAAACTGTGCGTTTGTGCTTCCAGCCTGAATGCCTGTTATAGGTATTCAGACGGTTTGAGAGTGCCCAATTAATGCTAAGCTTTACGATAAATCGCCATGGAATTATTGTCGCATAAATTTTTAGGGTGTGCTATACTTTTCACAAAACACTACGCGTGAAAACCTTTATCGTAAAGCCAGTAATTATGGAAACACATCACATCGAAGCGAGGGCCCTCTGATTCCCCCCTGCTTGCGGGTGGGGGAAGGGGGGTAGCCTTTCCAAGTGTGCATTTATTTTCGGATGTTACGATATTGTGTTTCCATTGCACGCACCACACAGGAGACAATACCTACATGCATACAAACATAACAACCAAACAAAACATTGCCAACGCCCTCAAAAACTTCAATAACCCACAAGCACTGCGGACAACCGCCACCCACTTCCTGAATACCCTCGGCTACCGCAGCCAACTAATCGGAAATGACAACATAGACCGGATCAGGTTCGAACGGTTTATAGAAACCGCTTTGGCAACCGCAAACC
>RKRO01000216.1 GCA_007571355.1 Candidatus Poribacteria bacterium
GTCCTAGGTTCGAGTCCTAGTGGGCCCATATCCATACGCGGGGCGTTAGCTCAGGGGTACGAGCGCTACCTTCACACGGTAGAAGTCACTGGTTCAAATCCAGTACGCCCCATCGTTTGCCGAACTGAGGAGACGGAGATGGAAAGGTGGGAGACCCCGCATTTCGTAGAAGCAGGGGTGAAAGCAATTGACTGCGACATCCATAACGAATTCCCAACCTTGCAGACACTCTTCCCCTACTTGTCTGATTTTTGGTGCGATTATTGTCAGAACTCCGGATTTAGAGGGCCCGACGCAAACGATTACCCACGCAACGCACCACTAACGACACACCCGGACGCACCTGCTCCATGGAATATAGATCTTGAACATGTCCGACAGCGGCTCCTCGAGGGTTGGAATCTTGAATACGGTATCCTTAATTGTGCATACCGAGTACAAAGCATTCATAACCCCGACCTCGCCGCAGCCATCGCACACGCAATAAATGATTGGCAGATAGAACACTGGCTTGATCCAGAGCCTCGCCTTCGCGCTTCGCTTGTAATCCCAAGCCAGATTCCAGAACTCGCCGCAAAGGAAATTGCGCGCGTCGGTGCGCACCCAGGGTTCGTTCAGGTCATACTGCCGGTCCGTTCGCGGATCCCTTACGGAAACCGACTTTACCATCCGATTTACGAGGCAGCGGTCCGACAGAATCTCGCTATCGGTCTCCAGTACGGGGGTGCCCCCGGAACCCAACCGTCACCAACAGGATGGCCATCGACGTTTATAGCGGAATATTCTGGAATGACGCAGGTCTTCCAAGCGCAGGTCATTAGCCTCGTTGCAGAGGGCGTTTTCAACCAATTTCCAGAACTCCGAGTCGTCCTCATTGAGAGCGGCTTCACATGGCTTCCCGCAATGATGTGGCGGATTGATAAAGAGTGGCGGGGGCTCCGAAGCAATACACCTTGGGTCAAACGTCCGCCGTCGGAATACATGCAAGAACATATCCGGTTTACTTTACAACCGATCGACGCACCACCGACACCAGAGCAGCTGCTTCAGATTATCGGTCAATTAGAGTCCGATGAAATGCTCATGTTTTCAACGGATTACCCACATTGGCAGTTCAATACACCAAACGAGGCACTGCCCTCAGAATTGCCGGGTTCACTCGCCCGTAAAATTTTGCACGAGAACGCAAGGAACTTCTATCAACTGTTTTAGGAGTTATTAGTTCGGATTTTTTTTTAATCCTTTCAGTTATCAGTTATCGGCTAACCTCTTGTGGCAGTACTTTACGGGTAAACGACCACAGCATATCTCTTTAACTGACAACTTATAACTTATAACCCATAGAGATCAACGCGATGGAAAACACAACAACGAAACGTTTGAAGTATCCAATTATTGATTGCGATATCCACAACGCTGTGCCGCCGGGCGGATTGTCTCCCTATTTATCCCAACGGTGGCAGGCTCACCACAAAACCTTCGGCCTCCGCGGTCAAATCGGCGGATACTATCCGCGCGCACTGCCGAATGCTGCACGCCACGACGCATGGCCACCTTCTGGACTCTCACCGGGGGCAGATTTGGGGTTCATGCAGGAACAACTCTTGGATGCATGGGATATTGAATACGGGGTGTTGAATCCGCTGATCCCTGTCGGCGAGCAGCTGAACCTTGCGTACAGTGCCGCACTTGCGAGCGCAGTCAACGATTGGCAGGTTGCCGATTGGGTTGAACCTGAACCGCGCCTACGCGCCTCTATCGTTCTACCGTATGAGAATGGAGATCTCGCCGCTGCGGAAGTTCATCGATGTGGTCCAAATCCAGCGTTTGTTCAAATCTTGCTCCTCGCCCGGACGCGGGAACCGCTTGGCAACCGAAAATACTGGAAAATCTACGAAGCAGCCGTTGAATACGATCTACCGATCGGTATCCACTTCGGCGGCAATCAAGGGCCCATTACAGGTGCCGGGTGGCCCTCCTATTACATAGAAGACCACGGCGGTATGCCACAAGCCTTCCACACACAAGTTATCAGTTACGTCTGTGAAGGTATATTTGACCGATTCCCGACACTCAAAGTCGTGCTCATTGAAGGCGGCTTCGCCTGGCTCCCACCGCTGATATGGCGACTCGATGCTACATGGGAAAAACTCCGTGTCGAAATCCCGGACCTCAAGCGAAAGCCTTCGGAATACATCCGCGACCATTTCTGGCTCAGCACACAACCGATGGAAGAGCCCCCCAAACGCGAGTATTTCGAGCAGATGCTGGAGCAGATGGACATGAACGACAAACTCATGTTCGCTACGGACTATCCACATTGGGATTTTGATGCCCCAGACCGGGCACTTCCCAGTTTCCTGAATCCCGAACTCCGTCGAAAAATCTTATCAGAAAATGCCCGCGACCTTTACGCCTTTGACAAACAGATTTAATTACAGCGTGAGTTTGATACATACTGAGGGCAACGCATTTCCGCTGAAAGTCCTCTCCCCTGTGGATAAGGGGCTTCGAGGGGGCGTAGGGGGTGTCTTCCTAACAATTGATGCTTTTTCAGCGCATCTGTCGGGCGCACCAGCGGCGAAACCGTCAGCGGCGGTGGCACTGCAGCAGTTGGAAATCCGAACCAACGTCCCCTTTGACATTTTTCTTCAGAATGTGCTATAATATACCAAAACCGATAAGGAGTCTCTCATGAAAATTATTGTCGTATGTTTGTTAATGCTAAGTCTCGTCTGCCACGCAGACGCAGATGAAGTATCGAAAGATAAGAAACCTGAATACACTGTTCAACTTACGAAACCACTATTCTTCGAAGTTAATTCAGTCTCAACTGACAAAATTGAAGCACTTAGAGATATGCATGTTACTATCCTACGGATGTTCAAAAACGAAGGTAAAAATGAGATTTTTGTCGGGAACATTAGAGAATATACGAAGGCAACCGAGAAAGGTTATAAGGCTCACTATCATCGGTCATCGTATAACATAATAATGAGCTTTTATAAGCGTGCCTACCTGCTTGATTATCTTGAGCGGGCGAGGCCGCCTCAAAAAAGTTTTATTACAAATGTAGGCATTGCTAATTTAGACTTACTTACCGTTGGGTTATTCCCATCTTATCTTTACACCGAAGGGAAGGATGATGATGTAATTTATAAACTGACAAACGAAGGGTTGGTGC
>RKRO01000001.1 GCA_007571355.1 Candidatus Poribacteria bacterium
AGATCAAACTGTAGAACTGAACCATGCAGGAAATTGTATGGGATGTGGTAGACGTGACGTAGGTACAACACCTTCACTTGATAGAACAGGAGCTCCGCTAACGGGCGGAAAGAACAGCAACTTTTTTTCTACTTTTTCCGAAGGAGCAGGTTACTGTGCTGCTTGCAGTTTGGCAATTCAGTTCTCGCCTCTTGCTTTGGTTGCAACCGGTAGCAGCGGCGGTAGATTTCTCATGCTTCATACCAAATCTTGGGAACTTATGCAGGTTTGGACCACCATCTGCATCAAGGGAGTTAACAAAAGATATTCTGAAGATAAAAACGGAGGATGCTTTAAGCCTAATTATGAAAATTCTCGTAATGGTTTGTTTTATATGGTGCGCGAAATGATTCTTGAGTTCGAGGAAATGCAAATTGATGAAGATGAAAATTTATCAATGCAGGTCTACTCTTTTACAAACAATAATCAATTCCCAGACGTTGAAATTTTCTATATCCCTTCTCCTGTCTTTCGGTTTTTGTGTGCCGCTGAACAAAATCCTTATACAAATGCCTGGCACGAAATTGTCAGAATCGGTTATGGGAAAGGTAAATCCGAAAAAGATTACAAAAAAACGAGAAACCGTGTATATGAGTACTTATTAGAAGACAGATCTATTCGTGGTTTTTTCCTTGATAGATATGGTCAAAAATCACGCGGAAATTGGGAATTGATTTCCCTTTATTTGCAGGAGGTGAGAAATATGAAACCAGCACGGGTTGAAAAAATTAAGCAGATTGGCGATTTAATTGCGGAGAGTATCCGTAAATCTGGAAAGCGAGGCGAAGAGAGGCTTCGAGATCTCTCAGATGCCAAAACCTATGCCGAATGCCGCAATGTTTTATTACGTATTTTTGAAGATAGAATTCGGCAAAAGGAGCCTGAGCCCTTATTTTCATTCGATGATTGTGTTGAACATATTTTCATTTCAAGTGACGATGTTCTATCTTGGAGTGATGAGTTAGATGACGGTGAATTAGATGATGAACAGAAAGAACAATTTATAAATTCTGTAAATGATGATGTCACCTTTTGGCGTGAAACCCGTGATTTATTGTTATTTCGCATTTACGAAAAACTTCACAATTGGTTAACTGAACAGGAGGAAGATTGATAATGTCCAAACATCTCATTGGATTAATCCTTATTGACGCACCTCACTCCGCCCTAAATAATGCTGATAAGCCAAGGGTCAGACGGTATGATAATGAAGTTGTTGTCAAAACCCTTAAAAAAGGACGCAGACAAAACACTTATCCTTATGTCTCTGGACAAGCATGGCGGAACTGGTGGCGCACCACCCTTGAACAAGAATTTGAAGATTGGAATAATTCACCGATTGATCGCGAAGATAAAATTGCATATACCAAGGTAAATCCGGTGCAATATGATGATGATGATGTCTTTGGTTATATGCGTGCGGAAAGTAAAGGTCAACGAAAAGATAAAGTTGATCTAACGGTGACTCGCGTATCACCGCTTAAATGCTCGCCGCTGATTTCAATTTCTCCACAAATTCCAACAGATGATTGGGGAGTCATGGCGCGCCAAGAAGGTACCCCTGTGCCTTATGTCCATCAGTTCTATTCTTGTGTTCTACAAGGCATTTTTTCTCTTAATCTCGACGCAGTAGGGGCTTTTTCGTCTGTCAATAGAACGGGGTATAAAAATATACGAGACGACTATATTCCGACTATTAAAGCCGCTGATGGAACCAGAAAAAATGAAAATTCACCGTGGGTACTCCCTAAAGATATCCGCGTCCGGCGTTGTAGACAAACGCTTAAGGCACTTCCTTTCTTAACTGGAGGAGCTAAGTTGACATCTCACCTTACAGATGTTACGCCTAAATTAATTTTTCTTTCAGTTCTTGAAGGAGGCAATCATCCTTTCATGAACTTAATGGTTGAGGAAGAGGGTATTGGCAAGTTGAATATATCTGCCTTGCGAGAGGTTATAGAAGACTACGCAGACCGGTTTTGCAGTGCAATTTACATTGGCAAGCGAAGGGGCTTCATGGAGGACTTACATGAAAAACTTCATGAGTTGGCAAGTGACGACAGTCTTCCGAAGGAAGTTATTTACGGCTCACCAAACAAGGTAATTGCACAATTGGCAGAAGAGTTAGAAACACACATCGGAGACTCTCCATGAAAGTCCTTCGCATTCACATCACCGGTTGGGTAGCCTCCTTTCGGAATCCGCTATTTATTAGCGGATTCCAACCGACACTCTCCTTGCCGCCACTTTCTACCCTCTATGGCATGCTGACTGCTGCAAAAGGGGATTGGGTTACGCCGCACGATGCCGCTGTCGGATTCGTCTTTAAGAGTAACGGAAAAGCTGTAGATTTGGAAACCGTGTATGAATTCGGAAAAACCTTAACCCCAAAATCCGATATAAATAAACGACAAGCCAGAACGGGTGGAAAAAGAATTCTGTACACAATGGAAACAAAATCCAATATCCTCAGACGCGAGTTCCTCGTGCAGCCGGAACTCTATCTCTATACCCCTGAGATGTGGCTGAAAGAGGCACTCAAACGCCCCAAATACACTTTACTTATGGGCCGTTCCTCCGATTTAGCAAATGTGAAATCTATAGACGAAATCGAATTGGGAAACAGGTCGGAAACAACCTACCAAAATACGATGCTGCCTTTCCCTGATCCCCAAATTCATGGGCAAGTCCAAGCATTGCCTACCCACTTCACAGCAGAAATTCCGCGGCGACCTTGTGGCACCCGCCCTTATTGTCTCATAACGGAAAAAATAAAATACCAGGGTGAAGTGTTGCACGATACCGAAAAAGATTGGGGAGTCTACTTGCATCAACGCATCCCCGGAGAGTTTACCGTACCAAACGCGCAAAAAAGAAAACCCACTGATAA
Source organism: Candidatus Poribacteria bacterium (assembly GCA_007571355.1). Classification (GTDB taxonomy): domain Bacteria; phylum Poribacteria; class WGA-4E; order WGA-4E; family WGA-3G; genus WGA-3G. Next base: position 2,930 of record RKRO01000001.1, read on the forward strand.
AAACTATCAAGTCCCACACACAAATGGGGAACAGATACAACTTTTTGACTCCTGACCTTAATACATCATAGGGGCGGGGTCCCCCCGCCTGTCAAATAACAATGTGCGGAACGTAGGGGCGGGGTCCCCCCGCCCGTCAAATAACAGAACAACAACCGTAGGGGCGAGGCCCCCCGCCCAAGGACTTTCTTTCCTTATGCCACCTGAATCTAACCTCTCACGTCGCCGTGCTATGCGTTTACCC
>RKRO01000470.1 GCA_007571355.1 Candidatus Poribacteria bacterium
ATCGTCCTTCTTGAGATGCCGAAGGTGCGTTCAGCGGCGACTTTACTGCCGCCTTTCGCAATGAAATCAAGGACGCATTTGCGTAAATCTGTTGAATATGCCATAAGCATAGAGGATACCATAAATAGCAGAAAATGTAAACTTATTTTCGGAATCTACTATAAGCGAACGGGGTTCCAGTGGAGATCGTAGTTAATCAACATTCCACAATCCTGTAGGTTCAATCCTTCTGCAAGGACATCTGTGGCGATGAGCGTGTTGAGTTCATTTTGATCGGTGTTTTGTCTGTGTTCAGGATTTGCATTCGGTGCAAATCGTGCGACAATTTTCTGTTTATCTTTATTGTTGCTGTAGATGACATCGGTGTCATCTGTCTGTAAATTTTGGTAAAGGTATTCGGCGGTATCAATATAACGTGTGAAGATGAGGCGTTTTCCGTCGTGTAGTGGTTTAGTGTCAAGCAGATTTTTGAGCGTCTGGAGTTTGGCATCTGCTGTGGGCGTAATTTTCTGTACGGGTTCTAAAATCTGCGTGAGAACTTCAAGGTCGTGCTGGATGTCTTTGCGTAATGCTTTGACGTTGAAGTCTTGGATGGCGTAGGAATCCGAGAGTTTCCCGAGTGCATCAAGCACGTCGCGTTCGGCGGCATCGATATCGGTTTCGTTGGCGTTACTTGCGTCGTAGAGGATCTGCTGTGCGTCTTCACCTGCGGCGACGATACCGTTGTCTAATGCGTTGAGAAACAAGGTGTGAACGTTCAGGAGCCGAGAGATCGTCTTTTTGAAGGCATACACGCTGGATTCAAAACGTTTGAAGAGTAAGATACGGATTAGACCGCGTAGGTTTCTGCCTGCGCTTTGTAAGTCTTGATAGGGGGTGGTTCCCTGTTTTTCTTTTTTCACATAATACCACAATCCGTAGCGTGCATAGGTCAGTTGTGTGGCGGCGTTGGTTTCGGTTGTGCCGAGGCGTTCTCGGATTTGCTGATAAAGCCCTTGGTAGGTGTTTTCAATACTGTATTCTACCGTTTTGAGGGTGCGTTGTGGGAAAAACTGGTGTGTTTGGCCGATTTTGACATAGGCGCGCCGCTGGTGTTTTAGATAATCGCCAAATTGATCGGGGTTGACCGGTTGATGTGTCTTTGCATCGTATCCGTACCAGCGGAGGATATGGTTTCGGGTGCGGCGGATGAGAATGTGCTGTAAGAGGTCACGAAGGTTTCGGGTACCGCTTTCAATATGGCGGAAGTACTCGCGCAGGTGTGTCGGTGCAAGGGGCAAATGGGTGTCATCATCGGGGTGGAAAAGTTTGAATTGGTGATAGATGTCCCATGCGCTTTTGTTGCGCGGGGTTGCGGTAAGGAAGCAGCTCTTTTTGTTTCCTGATGTTAAGAACGCTTGTAGTATTCGATAGCGTTGTGTTCCCGGGTTTCGGAAGTTATGGCTTTCATCTACAAGGACAAAATCTCTGTTTTCGTAATGCTCAAAAAGTAGGTCTCGCGTCTTTTCTTCGTTTCCACTGCTGAGGATTCCACTTGAAATGACTTGGGCATTGAGGTGATGGAATTCGTTGTAGCGTTCCCACATCGGGATGAGGGCAGGCGGGCAAAAGATTAAGGGGCGAGCGTTTTCGACCTGTTCAAAGTATTTTACGATTGCGGAGCCGATGTAACTTTTTCCTAACCCGACAACATCGGATACGAAGCCTCCGCCATATTTATTAATGATTTTAATGGCTTGCCACACGGCGACCTGCTGGAAATCGGCCAGTTGTTCCATGAGGGTTGCAATAGGAGTCATGGTATCTTCATCGCGTTCGAGTCTGTCTTTGACGAGTTCATAGAGCGTTTTCATGTAGATGTCATAGGGGCGAGCGGGAGCAAGTGCCCAGGAGGTTTGCATTTCCTCCATCAAGGCCTTTTCAAAGTCATCGGCTTCGTCCCACAGTTCATCGAACCATTTTCGGAGTTGTTCCTGATTGGCATTGCCGGAGACGACGACGTTCAATTCGGTGTTGCTGGTCAAACCTGCAAGTGTGAGGTTAGAGGAGCCGATGATGGAGGTACCGGTTTCATAGCCAGTCTTGTAGTTAAAGATATAAGCTTTGGCGTGGAGTCTACCCTTGGTGTATACCCTAACTTTCAACTTTTTGTTGGCAATCATCTCTACGAGGGTTCTGATGAGATGTTCGGATTCATCCGTCTGTGGCATGGTTTCCATAGATGCTTTCAGGTTTTGTGCGGTTTCGTCTGCTCGTGTTTTACGCGTTGCTCGGTTTGAATAGGTGATGCCTTCAGTAGCGTTTTCAATGGCTGACAATTCTCTGTAGCCTTCGGCGAGTTGTTCGATGGTTTCGCGGGTGCTGGTGTTGCCGATAAGGAGTCGGAGTTCGGTGAGGTGCTGCAATTCTTTTGCGATGCTTGTGAAACCGGTAAGGAAGAAGTAGCCGACGGCGAAGCGGGCGTGGTCGGTGGCATCTAAGATGAGGTTGACGTGGTCAATGAGTTTTTCGTTTCGGTTGTCAATAATGTCGTGTGGCATAATTACGGGGATTCAGTGTCCTGTCGGGTTTCGCTGCGCGCTACCCGACCTACAATGCATGGGGGTTCAATGTCCTGTCGGGTTTCGCTCCGCTCTACCCGACCTACAATGCCATGATGTATAGAGGTGATGTAGCCTCTCAGCATTTATCCGAAAACCCTCGCTTTTTAACCCAGGAATTGAAATATGTATATAATCTCCACCCATATTCTTAATAGCCAAATGATGACTGCTGTAAGACACGCTTTTACTTTTTTGATTTCACCGAGTGTCGCAATGGCTATTGTTAGCACGCAGATATACCATACGCTCAGCGGCTCTATATAACTCAGAAACATCAGAAGGTATGTATTTTCAACGGACGTTGCCAACATGTGTATCCCTGGAAGGACTCTCACATCAATCACAGTTTCAATATCTTCAAAGCGCGTAAAAATAGGGATGAAGGCAAGGTTGACCAAAATTCCGGATGTACGAATCAGGGATGTATGCCAAAGTGCGGCATAAATATGTTGGAACTTCAGCGACTGATTTACCTTGAAGCTCCGCGCGGCTATTGTGAGTCCACCCCCGATGAGAACGCACCATATCCCCACCACAACGATTCCACTGACGGTACTTAATAGGATAAAC